>CAYSMR010000084.1:0-7764 GCA_964432195.1 uncultured Zetaproteobacteria bacterium
CGCTGTGGAATTTCCGCCAGCTGCCGGCTAGGGTTGGCGCATTGATGGGTGAGTCGCGCGCTTGCCCGTTTTTTGTGTCTGTTTTTTATGCCTGCAACACACTACATCAGGGAGTGATAGAACCGCATGCCACGTCGAACTGATATTCAATCCATTATGATTCTGGGAGCCGGTCCGATTGTGATCGGGCAGGCCTGCGAGTTTGATTACTCCGGCGTGCAGGCCTGCAAGGCGCTCAAGGAGGAGGGGTTCCGGGTGATCCTGGTCAACTCCAATCCGGCGACTATCATGACCGATCCCGAATTTGCCGATGCGACCTATATCGAGCCGGTCTGCTGGGAGGTGGTGGCGAAAATCATCGAGAAGGAGCGCCCCGATGCGATCCTGCCGACGATGGGCGGCCAGACGGCGCTGAACTGCGCGCTGAGCCTGAACAAGCACGGTGTGCTGGAAGAGTTCGGCGTCAAGCTGATCGGCGCGCAGCCCGATGCGATCGACAAGGCCGAGGATCGCGAGCGGTTCAAGGCGGCGATGGATGCGATCGGTCTGGAGATGGCGCGCGGCGGTTTTGCTCACTCGATGCGGGAGGCGCGCGATCTGGCCGCCGAGATCGGCTACCCGATTATTATCCGCCCGTCGTTCACGCTGGGCGGCTCCGGCGGCGGCATCGCCTACAATCCGGATGAGTTCGAGCAGATTGCGGCCTCCGGCCTCGATGCGAGCCCGACCGACGAGATTCTGGTCGAGGAGTCGATCATCGGATGGAAAGAGTTCGAGATGGAGGTGATGCGCGATCATGCCGATAACTGCGTGATCATCTGCTCGATCGAGAATCTCGATCCGATGGGCGTGCATACCGGCGACTCGATCACGGTCGCGCCGGCTCAGACGCTGACTGACAAGGAGTTTCAGCGCATGCGCGATGCGTCGATCGCGATTCTGCGCGAAATTGGCGTCGAGACCGGCGGCTCGAATGTGCAGTTCGCGGTTAACCCGGTTGATGGCCGGCTGATTGTCATCGAGATGAATCCGCGCGTATCGCGCTCGTCGGCGCTGGCTTCGAAGGCGACCGGCTTCCCGATCGCCAAGATCGCCGCGAAGCTGGCGGTAGGCTATACGCTCGATGAGATCCGCAACGATATTACCGGCGAAACCTGGGCCGCATTCGAGCCGACGATCGACTATGTCGTGACCAAGCTGCCCCGGTTCGCATTCGAGAAATTCCCCGGAGCCGACAACCGGCTGACAACGCAGATGAAATCGGTCGGCGAGGTGATGGCGATCGGCCGCAGCTTTACCGAGAGCCTCGGCAAGGCGCTGCGCGGACTGGAGACCGGTACCTGCGGTTTCGACAAATCCCTGCCCGATGACGATGTCGACCGCTTCCTGCAGGAGAAGCTGGCCGTGCCGGGCGCGGAGCGGCTCTGGTGGGTCGGCGAGGCGCTGCGCCTCGGTGAAGCCGGCGGCTGGGGCGAGCAGCGCGTCTTTGATGTGACGCGCATCGATCCGTGGTTCCTGCGCGAGATCGCCACGGTGATCGAGCTGGAGCAGCAGCTGGCCGGGCGCGATCTGGAGAGCCTGAGCGCGGCTGAATGGCGGCAGGCCAAGCGAGAGGGCATCTCCGATCAGCGGCTGGCCATGCTGACCGGCAGCGATGAATTCAGTGTGCGCCGTGCGCGCCAGGCGGCCGGCGTGAATCCGGTATTCAAGCGCGTGGATACCTGCGCGGCCGAGTTTGAGGCGCATACGCCGTATCTCTATTCAACCTACGAGGAGGAGTGCGAGGCGCGCCCGGACGACAAACGCAAGATTATCGTGCTTGGCGGCGGTCCGAACCGGATCGGGCAGGGCATCGAATTCGATTACTGCTGCGTGCATGCAGCCTTCGCGCTCTCCGAGGACGGCTACGAAACGATCATGGTCAACTGCAACCCGGAGACCGTATCGACCGATTACGACACCTCCGACCGGCTCTATTTCGAGCCGCTGACCTATGAAGATGTGATGGCGATTGTCGATACCGAGCAGCCGGACGGCGTGATTGTGCAGTTTGGCGGTCAGACGCCGCTGAAACTGGCCGAGTCGCTGGAGGCCGCCGGCGTGCCGATTATCGGCACCAGCCCGGACATGATCGACCTGGCCGAGGATCGCGAGCGTTTCCAGCAGCTGCTGCATGATCTGGGGCTGCGCCAGCCGGAGAACGGTACCGCCCGCTCGACCGCCGAGGCGGTCGCGGTGGCGGCCGAGATCGGTTATCCGGTCGTTGTTCGCCCCTCCTATGTGCTGGGCGGCCGCGCGATGCAGATCGTGCACAACGAGAAGGGGCTGCTGCGCTATATGAGCGAGGCCGTACAGGCGTCGCCGGACCACCCGGTGCTGCTCGACCGCTTTCTGAACAGCGCCATCGAGCTCGATGTCGATGCGTTGGCAGACGGCAAACGCGTCGTCATCGGCGGCATTATGGAGCATATCGAGGAGGCCGGCGTGCATTCGGGAGATTCGGCCTGCTGCCTGCCGCCGCACTCGATCTCCGATGCGATGATTGCCGAAGTGCGCCGCCAGACCGAAGCGCTCGGACTGGCGCTGAACGTGAAGGGGCTGCTGAATATCCAGTTCGCGCTGCAGGGCGATACGCTCTATGTGCTCGAGGTCAATCCGCGCGCCAGTCGCACGGTGCCGTTTGTTTCGAAGGCGACCGGCAAGCCGCTGGCCAAGATCGCCGCGCGCATTATGGCCGGCCAGACGCTCGATGAGCTCGGCATCGACGAGATCCCGCAGCCGACCGATTTCCGCGCCGTCAAGGAGGCGGTGTTCCCGTTCGTCAAGTTCCGCGGCGTCGATCCGCTGCTGTCGCCGGAGATGAAATCGACCGGCGAGGTGATGGGCATTGCCGATTCGTTCACGGCCGCATTCTCCAAATCGCAGCTCGGCGGCGGCGTGCGCCTGCCGGAGTCTGGCACCGCGTTCATTTCGGTGCGCGAGGCGGACAAGAAGGCGGCCGTCGAGGTTGCCCGTACGCTGGCTTCGGCCGGCTTCCGGCTGCTTGCGACCAGCGGTACCTGCAAGGTGCTCAATGCCGCAGGACTTGCGGCCGAGAGCGTCGCCAAGGTGACCGACGGCGTGCGTCCGCATATTGTCGACCGGCTGCTCAATGACGAGGTCGATCTGATTATCAACACGACCGAGGGCGAGCAGGCGATCCGCGACTCCAAATCGATCCGGCAGGCCACGCTCGACCGCGGCATCGCCTACTACACGACGATGGCCGGCGGACTGGCGGCGGCGCAGGCGATTGCCGGCCACTCGGATGTCACGAAAGTGAAGAGTATTCAGGAATATCATCATATGTGAGACGGCCGCCGTCGGGTATGTCCGCCTGACGCCGCCGTTCTGACTCGTTACGACCATTACAAGGAGAGAGAATGGAACGCGTTCCAATGACCAAACAGGGTGCGGAAGCACTGAAAGAGCTGGTAGCCTATCTCAAGGGCGAAAAGCGCCACCGCATCGTGGCGGCGATCGAGGAGGCGCGCGCGCACGGCGATCTGTCGGAGAACGCCGAGTACCATGCCGCCAAGGAAGAGCAGGGCATGAACGAGGCGCGCGTCAAGGATCTTGAAGACAAGCTGGCGCGGGCGCATATTATCGATCCGGCCACGATTACCGCCGAGAAGATTGTCTTCGGCGCGACCGTCGAGCTGATCGATCTGGACGAGGGGACCGAAATCACCTATCAGATTGTCGGCGTCGACGAGGCTGATATCGAGGCCGGCAAGGTATCGATCACGTCGCCGATCGCGCGCGCGCTGATCGGCAAGGAGGAGGGCGATATCGCCGTTGTGCAGGCGCCGGGCGGGGAGCGCGAATATGAGATTCAGTGCATCGAGTACAAATGAGGCGTGAGCGGCGGTTGATGATCGGGGCGCCGCGGTGAGCGTGGCCTGCATTCGCATCGGCTCGGTGCGGCTCTGCCTGGCCCTGATACTGGGGCTGCAAGCGGTCAGCGGTTATGTCGTTGCGCCGGTGCTCTTCGCCAGGGCCGGATCGACGGCGCTGGCCGGCGCGCTGGCCGGTGATATCTTCCATCTGGCCAATATCGGCCTGCTGTTTCTGGCCGCGGCGGTGACGGTGTTCTGGCTGCGGATGCAGCGCTCGGGCATGGTGATCGGGCGGCTGCGCTGGTCGCTGCTGGCTGTACTGGCGCTGCTGATCGCAGCCAATGAGTACGGCGTCTCTCCGGTGATCGCCGATCTGAAGGCGCAGATGGGGCCGATTGATCAGCTCGCCGATGACGATCCGCAGCGCAAGCTGTTCGGGGTCTGGCACGGCGTCAGCGCGCTGATTCATCTGTTCGCGACGCTGAGCGCGGCGCTGCTGGTTGCATGCGGCGCAACGCGGCCCGGCGTCTCCGGGGATGCATGTCCAGAATAGGCGACTGGTGGCGGCAGCGTTTGGCCGACACCGAGCTGGTGATGCTGCTGGCATCGCTGCTGGTCATTTTTGTACTGCTGATGCTGCTCGGTCCGGTGCTGACGCCGGTGCTGCTGGCGATCGCGCTGGCCTATGTGCTCGACGGCGTCGTCGAACTGCTGACCCGCTGCCGCTGCCCGCGCATGCTGGCGATCGCGCTGACCGGCGGCGGCGCACTGCTATTATTGTTGTTCACGTTGCTGGCAATCCTGCCGCTGCTGACCGATCAGGTCGGCCGGCTGGTCACGCACGGGCCGCAATATGTGCAGTCGCTGCGCGAGATGCTGCAGCAGCTGCAGAGCAGTCATGCCGAATGGATCAATCCGAGTTTTCTGCAGGAGGTGATTGCGGCTGTCGCGGCCAAGCTGCAGGAGTGGGGCGGGGCGCTACTGAGTTTCTCGATCGCATCGATTCCGGGCATGATCACGCTGCTGGTCTATGCCGTGCTGGTGCCGGTGATGGTCTTCTTCTTCCTCAAGGACAAGCTGGAAATTATCGCCTGGTCGCAGCAGTTCCTGCCGGCCGAGCGTTCGCTGCTGCAGCGGGTCTGGGCCGAACTCGATACCCAGATCGGCAACTATATCCGCGGCAAGTTCTGGGAGGCGGTGCTGGTCGGCGTGGCGATGTGGGTGGTCTACTGGTGGATGGGGCATGAGTATGCGCTGCTGCTGGGCGTGCTGACCGGCGTGTCGGTCTGGATTCCGTTTGTCGGCGCCGCCGTTGTCACCTTCCCGGTGATTCTGCTGTCGTTCTTCCAGTGGGGCTGGGCCGATACGATGGCCTACAGCGTGCTGGCCTATGCGATTGTGCAGACGATCGATGCCAATGTCGTTGTGCCGTGGCTCTTCTCCGAGATTGTCAATCTGCATCCGATTGCGATTATCGTGGCGATTCTGGTCTTCGGCAGCCTGTGGGGCATTGTCGGCGTGATTATCGCGATTCCGATGGCCGCGCTGGTCAAGAGCGTCGTGTCGATTGTGCTGGAGCGGCGCGCCGATGCGAACGGGCAGGATGAATTGCAAGCGCAGTAAGAATGTTTAGTCTGCGCCGGCTTCTGCGCGACGACGATGATGGAATCACCGAGGATAACGGATATGAATGACAAGACAGTAGTGAAGGATGCGGAGATCGTGGACAAGGTCGATCTGTCGCAGGGCGAAATGGACGAGCTTAAGCGCGAAATGCGTTCCGCCCAGTGGGCGGACTGGGCCCAGAATAATCAGAAACATATCCTGATCGGACTGGCACTTGTCGTCCTGTTGCTGATTGGCGGCGGCCTGTGGCAGGAGCGGGTGAAATCGCAGCACGGCGCTGCGGCGACGCTCTATCAGCAGGCCCTGAACGAGCAGAGCGACAGCAAGAAAAGCGCGCTGCTGCAGAGCGTGGTCAGTCAGTTTGATTCGAGCAGCTATGCGGCGCTGGCGCTGATGCAACTGGCGCGACTGGACGGCGAGCATGCCGAAGCGCACCTGCAGGCGCTGATGGCGCATCCGGCTGCAATGAAAGAGTGGGTCTGGCAGGCGCGTCTCGATCTGGCCGCGCTGAAAATCGAGCAGGGTGACACGGTCGCTGCCGGCGCGCTGCTGGCGAAAACGGTCGGCAAGCACTATCAGCAGCTGCGTCACTACCTGATGGCGCAGGCCGCTGACGACGCGGCGCAGAAACAGGCGCATCTGCAGAAGGCGCTGGATGCTCTCTCCGATGACGATGCGCTCAAGCGCAGGATTGAGACGCTGATGGCGCAGCACGCATCCTGATGATGCGGGGAGCGAACATGCGCTGCGCGCCGATGCTGAGCGTTGCCGCGGCTGCGCTGCTGCTCTCCGGCTGCGCTTCACTGAGCACGCTCTGGCCGGCTCAGAGCGACGGCGGGCAGGCCGCAACGGTTGCCGTATCCAAGGCAGCGCCTGATACAGCAACCGGCCGGATCAGCGTGCAGTGGCGCAATAATGTCGATCAGCGCAAGCCTGCATCACCGCCCGGCTTCTCGCTGCCAGCCGAAATCGAGACCGCGCACGGGCGCGTGATCATCGTCGGCGGTCAGGATCGCCGGCTGCGCATCTACAGCCCGGACGGGCGCGAGCTCGATCGCATCGCAATGGCGCATGCCGGCGAATCCGGCGTGCTGCGTCTGAGCAACGGTCTGGTTGTAGTCGGCGATGTCGGCGGCGTGCTTTACGGCATCGATCCGAACAGTCGCAGGGTTGTTTGGCGCAAACAGCTGACTGCGGGGCTGACCGGGCGGCCGGTTGCGGCCGGCGATGATTTCATCGTGCAGCTGTCGAATAATCAGGTCTATCGCTTCCATGCCAATGGCGATAAGGTGTGGAGCTTTTCCGGCCTGCTCGGCGGCCTCGGCATCCACCTGACGCCGTCGCCGGTCGTCTATCAGGGTCGGGTCTATACGGTGCTGAGCAACGGCGATGTCATTGCGCTGAATGTCGAAAACGGCAACTTTGTCTGGAAGCGGCAGCTGCTGCTGAGCAACAAGGCCGCGGTGATGAGCGAGGTGAAGATACCGGCCGCAACGCCGCTGGTGATACCGGCCGGTCAGTCCGGCCGCGGCGAAGCGATGCTGCTGGTCTCGATCTATCAGGGTGATCTGACATTTCTGTCGTTGCAGGACGGCAGCACATTGAATACGCGCAAGATTTCGCTGAAATCGCAGCCGCTGCTCATCGACGATGTCGTCTATATCGCCGATGCCGCCGGCGCGGTCAGCGCGCTCTCGACCGCAACGGCGGCAACACTGTGGAAGAAACAGCTCTCCGACGGCGGACTGACCGGGCCTGCACTGTGGCAGGGCAATCTGTGGGTCGCTGATGACCATGGCCGCGTATTCCGGCTGGATCGCAATGGTCGCGTGCAGGCCGGCAAGCAGCTGGCCGGGCGCATCGATCGCGCGCCGGTGGCAAGCGCGGACGGCGTGCTGGTGCGCAACAGCCTAGGCACGCTCTATCTGCTGCGTTGACAGGTGGATGAACTGATGCCGGAAACAAACAAGCACGGAAACCCGAACGATTCGAAGCAGCCGGAGGCGCGTGAGTTCCGCGCCGCGCGGCTGCCGGTCGTGGCTATTGTCGGCCGTCCGAATGTCGGCAAATCGACGCTGTTCAATCGCATTGTCGGCCGGCGCGCGGCGATTGTCGGCGATCGCCCGGGCGTGACGGTCGACCGGCTCGAGAACGAGTGCCGGATCGGCGAGCGCGATGTCGTGCTGGTTGATACCGGCGGCATTGGCGAGGGTACGCACGATGTGATGCAGCCGGCGATTGACGCTCAGGTTGAGGCGGC
>CAYSMR010000085.1:0-7760 GCA_964432195.1 uncultured Zetaproteobacteria bacterium
AAGATATGCCTCTGCTGATTCAGCGTCAGTCCGGCATGCTCAGCGCCTGCATGGCTTGCCACACGGCCTACCGCAGAAAGATCAAGCATATTCTTAATTAAATCATATCGATCACAGGAGATAAGTAATGACGACAGAACGCGTAATTCGAATTATTGCAGGAACGATGATCATGGTATCCGTCTATTTGTATTCGCGGCAGAGCGGCGCGGCGCTGAATACGCCATCGTGGCTGTGGCTGACGCTGTTTGTCGGCGCCAATCTGTTCCAGTCCGGTTTCACCCGTTGGTGCCTGATGGAAAAGATCCTGATCAAACTGGGTGTGAAGCCCGGCGGCGCATGCGGAACGTGCCATGAGTAACGCCGTGGATACGCCTATTGATTGCGCAGCCGCCGTTCGCTGACTCTGATTGATGAGACGGCGGGTGATGAATTATCACCGTAGCGGCGGTCATGCCGTGTGGGTGGCGGAGCTCGACTGTTTGCACAGCGTCGATGTCGAGCAGGCGTTGTCCTTCTCTACCGAAATAGACTGCGGCCAGTGCGCCGCATTGCAGTTGCCGGAAGGGTTGACCGAGTACAAACGGACCGCCGAGTTTACGACGACGACAGTGCCGGCCGGGTTGCTCAGGCATCACACCACCAAAGCCGGCATCTGGGGGCGGTTGCATGTCGTGGAAGGCCGCGTGCATTATCAGCCGGATGGATTGCCGGCGCAGGATGTTCGGGGCGGCGAACATGCCAATATCCCGCCATTGCTGCCGCACAGCATTCAGCCGGATGTCGGGGCGCGCTTCTATGTGGCCTTTTATCGCCGCGATCCGCAGTAGGCTGATGGCATTGCCGATGAGAGTGCAGGAGGAGGCTTTATTATGAATGTGATTGCGTTTATCACGCTGTTGCAGGAACATCCTATGGCGGGGTTCGGCATGGGGCTGGCATTCTTTGTCCTGATGTTTATGGTGAAGAACGGTATTGTATATCTGTATTCGCGTGATTTTGAGAAAGCCAAGGGGCGAAACAGCGGAGGTGACTGAGCATGGGGTGCATGCAGGTGCTGATTGCAACAGCCGAACAGGAGATATACCGCGGTCAGGCCGGTCAGGTGATTGCTCCGAGCGTAGGCGGTGAAATTGCGATCATGCCCGGCCATGCGCCATTGCTGGCCAGACTCAGGCCCGGCGAAGTCCGGATTGATTGCCAGACTGTCGACCGGGAGAACTGTCAGTCGATCGATATTGTTGTATTCGGCGGCTTTCTGGAAGTGCAGCCGGATGCCATTATTATTCTCGCGGATGCGGTTGAGCGGGCAGAGGATATCGATGCGGCCCAGGCGCGAAAGGCGGTTGAGCAGGCGAAACAGCTGCTGAACTCCCCGAACAAGGAGATTGCCAGCAAGGCGCTCCTCGATCTGGAACTGGCGATTGCAAAACTGCGCGTGGTGCGCAGGAACAGCAAGCAGTCGTTGCTTAAACCCTGAATCTGCATTTCTCCGGGCTTTCCCGATATTTTCTCCGTTTGCGCTTCTCCCCGACCATTGTGCGGGAAATGCTGCGGGAAACGCGGTGCAATTGGGGAGGGGCTGACTGTCGGCGCTTCCGCGCAGGCCATGGCCGGCCTTGCACCCGTGGCCCCCTTCGGGCGCGGTGCGTGCAATAGCTATTCTTGCAATGTTGCGTATGGAAAGGCAAACCGCGCTTTGCCCGGGCGGACTGCATTGCCAGGGGGGCAATAAATCAGCATCTCCTTTGCTGAAGGTCGGTTTACGGCGTGAGCCGATAACGCATTTTAAACCGGATCGCGCCGTCGCCGTGCGGCGGTGGGAACGGAGCGGCCGCCTCAATGGCTGCCCGCGTTGATCTGCACAGTACGGCGTATCGACCCTCGATGTGAATCTGTTCCGGGTAGCCGGATGCATTGACATTGAACGAGACAGTCACATCCCCCCTCGAAGCGGCGTCGACGGGCGGAATAGGGGTACTGTTTATGGGCCCGAATCCGTCGGATCACCTGCGCCAGATAGTGCGCTTGTCGCTGCTGGCGGAGAGAGGGGGGCGGAGCGACCCGGGCGGCAGTGGCTTGCGATTGCGTTGGTGCGCTCGGCTCTGGTGCGATCGCGGCGGCGGGATGTGCTGTCGGTCGCGTTGTGATTGCCGTATCGGCGGGAGGTGCGGCGCGGCGCGCGCGCCGGGGGCGCGGTTTTGTCCGGGCGATCGGCGCAGCCCGGTGAACTGTTTTTGCGGGAACAACTTTTTTGATGGTTTTGATGGCCGGTTCCGGCTGTGGCTGGATGAGCGGCGCTGGCGGCAGCTTCTCCGCTTCCGGTTTGGACGGAGGCGGGGTGCGAAGCAGGCTTTTGCGCGGTTCATACGCCATGGCCAACATCACCAGCTCCACTTCCAGCAGAGAAGCAGGATGCTGGAGATGAGCATCGCGCTTCTCAATCGGAGGGGCGTAGTAAATCAGCGTCAGATGAACCAGCGCGGCCATCAGCAGCGACAGAACGAGCAGTTGCGGGTTGCCGCAACTGCCGGCCTGGCGAATTTCTTCGATGACGAGTTGATGCTGATACAGATCGTCACCACGGATCGCTGCTGATGTGGCCAATGCGCTGACTCAGTCGGCTATCTAGAACGTGGTTCGGCCCTGAATGAAGTAGCTGCTGCCTGCTCCGGGCATGCGGAAGCCGACCGGAACTGCCGAACTTTGCCCTGCGGCATTGGCCGCGACACGGTTATAGCCGCCCAGGTGATCCTGGTAGAAACGATTCAGCACGTTATTGACGCCGATGCTGATTTTGCTTTGGTGACCGATGGCATAGCGGGCGCTGATATTGAACAGGCTGTAACCGGCTGCGGGCTGTTCGCCGTTGAGACCCGGTCCTGCCAGCCATAGAAGATGCCTTCGCCGGTAACCGACCAGTCGGTATCGCCATAGTAGCTCAGCGCAACGGTGCTGTTCAGCGGCGCCATGCGATAGAGGTTGTCGCTGATATCGCGACGCTTGCCGCGCACATAGCTGATGCTGCCATCGAGTGAGACATGGTCGGTGATATTGACGCCAAAGCCGGCATCGGCGCCATAGAACTCCGCATCCACATTGGAAAACTGCAGCGGTATGCAGAACGGGTCCAGCGGGTTGGCGGTGCAGAAGCCGCCGCCGCGCAGCATATTGCCCTGCGCAACGCGGAAATTATATGCGGTGCCGCTGGTCAGCGCGGTGCCCTGAATATAGTTGTTCACCCGTTTGAAAAAGACGCGGGGCGTGAAATAGACGCGCTCGGAGTGCCAGTCGAAACCGGCATCGAGATTATAGGATGTTTCCGGGTTCAAATAGATATTGCCCACATAGGTACGCATATCGGCCAGGCCGGCAGTCGATTCCAGCGGCGACCAGAGGTGGCGCTCCTGATAGGACGGCGCGCGCTGTTTCCTGGCGGCGCCGATGCTGAAGCTCAAATGGTCGCTCATGCGTTGCGTGAGCTGCAGCATCACATCGACCAGGTTGTCGTTCTGAGCCTGCTGACTGTTGTTAAAGTTTGCGGCCAGCATATTGATCTGGGTGCCCAGCATGCCTCCGAAGCCGGTGGCGCTAACGGTCGCGGAGTCCATCTGCACCCGGCTGTAGCGGACGCCGAAGCGTACGGCAAGCGAATCGGTCAGGGGCGCATCCCATTCCGAGAATAGGCTGTAGCGATTGCGTTTGACGCCGTTGTAGTTCTGCAGGAAGAACGCAGCATTGGTCGGATCGAAGACATCCGCATTGTGCTTGGCCATCCAGCCATCGGTGCCGACAGTAACCCGACCGCCGCCGGCCGGCAGGCTGGCATGCAGCTTATAGGCGAAATCCCTGGCATTGGTCACGGCATGGCGATACATCGGCATGCCCATCATGCCGAGCATCAACGGCACCTGCCGCAGGCTGTAATTATCCATTTTATGGTCGGTGTCCATATAGTGGATATCGGCCAGCCAGCGTACGCCGGCGGCATCCTTGTCGCTATGGTAGGCTGCATGATAACTGTTTCCCTTGACGTAGATAATATCCATCGGCAGGGCTGGCGAGCCGGCGTTGTCGACGCGTTCGTTCGTGTAGCCGAGCGAGCCTTCGCCGTGCGCAAAACGGTGGCCGTATTCAACACCCAGATTGCGGCGTTTATATTGCGTTGGCACAATGTCCTTGCCGTTTCCGGCCTGCGTATCCTGGCCCTTGTCATAACTTCCGTTGAATTGCAGGCGGTCCTTGCCGCTGCTGATACCGAGCTGGACGCCAGTGTTGAATGACCTGTTGTTGCTGTCGTAGCCGCCGGAGATGGCGCCGTGCGGCGCAACTGCGCCATCCTCGGAGTAGGGCAGAGCGGCACTGGTGGCCTGCACGCTGCCGCCAACGCTTTCAGCGCCTGCGCTGACGGGCGCAACGCCGCGTATTACGGTGATCTCTTTCAATTGCGATGGCGCAACATGGCTCAGGGGCGGATCCATCCAGTTGGGGCCGGCCGGAGCGATATTCAGGCCGTCGACCTGCACATTCACCCGTGAACCATACATGCCCCGATATTGCACGATGCCGGTGATCGGACCGTTCTTGTTGACGTTGGCGCCGGGCGTGGATTTCAGCAGGTCGGCGGCATCGGTCGGATTATGGGACTGATCAGGCGGCGTGATGCGAACGCTGTCCAGCCGGGCGGGGGCGCTGCCCTCGACCTGGATGACTGCGGCATCATCGGCGGCGAATGCGGTCGCGCTGATCAGCAGGATTGCAGTGGCGCGGCCGGTCGGATGCAGTGTCGGTATGTATAACTCATATAGTTGACTCCCTAGTATATGTTTCATGGCGCGAATCATAGGATGTCCCGATAAAGGATTGGATGCGGCAAAATGTCGCATATGCAGGGCAGGGCTGTATTGTACCATTGCTCGTACGGAACAGGATGGTCATCATGCATTTGCTGAATTTGGGTCGGAAGTCGGGAGAGCCGTCTATCGTGCCGGGGAATATGGGGCGCGTGCTGCTGATGCGCGCGGTGCTGATTCTGTGTCAACTGTTACTGGTGCTGCTGTCGTTGCTGTACGATGGCATTACATTGTCGCTGGCGCCGATTATGGTGGTTATCACCGTCTACATTGCCGTCAACGTGGTATCGCTGCTGCTGCTCCTGAAACGCAGGAAACCATCGGAACGAGCTTACTTCTTCCAGCTGCTGCTGGATGTGCTGTTTCTTACCCTGCTGCTCTATTTCTCCGGCGGCTATACGAATCCGTTTGTATCGCTCTACCTGCTGCCCCTGATTGTTGTGGCGACTACGCTGGATAAGCGATACGCGTGGGCAATGGCCGTGGCTGTACTTTCGGGTTATACGTTAATGGTTTTTGAGTATCACCCGCTGTTTGTGATGGGGGGCGGCCATGCCAGCCAGATTGCCGGTTTCCATCTGCATCTGCTGGGCATGTGGTTCAGTTTTGCGCTCAGCGTCGGTCTGATCGTATTTTTTATTATGCGCATGAGCCAGAGTATTCGGGAACGAGATATCCGACTGGCGCAGATGCGCGAGACTGCCGAGCGCGACAGCCATGTGCTGGCGCTTGGCGCGATGGCTGCCGGCGCTGCGCATGAGTTGGGAACGCCGCTCGCCACGATGGCCGTCGTCTCGCATGAGCTGGCCTGTGATTTCGCCGACAATCGGGAGATCGTCGAGCAGGTTGCGATCCTTGAGAACGAACTGGCGCGGTGTAAACAGGTGTTGTCGCAGCTCTCTGCCACTGCCGGCCAGCTGCGGGCCGAGGGCGGACAGCGCATGGTCTTTGATCGCTATGTTCGCGACGCCGTTACCCGTTGGCAGGTCATGCGGCCACAGGCGGCCGCCGGAGCTGCTGGTTGATGTGACGTTGACGCAGGCGTTGTATTATCTGTTGAATAATGCCGCTGACGCGGAGCTGCGCGGCATCGAGGTGAGCTATGGCTGGAATGAACAGGAGCTCTGGATCTCCGTTCGGGATTGCGGCGAAGGGTTTCCGCAACATATCCTGGAGCAGGATGGGCAGCCTGAAATATCCGGCAAAAGCAGCGGTCACGGATTGGGGCTGTTTCTCAGCCGGGCCGTTGTGGAGCGCCTGGCGGCCGGCTGGAGTTGTTCAATCCGGAGGGCTGCGGCGCTTGCGCATCGATCGTGTTGCCGAGGGAGGGATAATGACGATGTTGCTGTTGGTCGATGACGATGCCGTGTTCTGCCAAGTATTGGGCAGGGCATTCGAGAAACGGGGCTATGATATGCTGATCGCCCATGATGTCGATCGGGCCATGGCGCTGGTTTTCGAGTGAGGGGCGCCGGATTATGCGGTGGTTGATCTGTCGATGCCCGGCGGTCGTTCCGGCCTGTCGCTGGTGGAGGAGCTGCATCGGATCGATGCGCGCACCGCGATAGTTGTTTTGACCGGTTACGCGAGCGTGGCGACAGCCGTGGAGGCGATCAAACTGGGGGCTGTGCATTATCTGGCCAAGCCGGCCAATGCGGATGAGATTATCGAGGCTTTCGGAAAACAGCAGGGGGATCCGGACATGCAGGTGAGCAGGGCTCCCGTTTCAGTGCGCCGGATGGAGTGGGAGTATATCCAGAAGGTGTTGGCGGACTGTGATGGCAATGTCTCGGCGGCGGCAAGAAAGCTGGGGCTGCACCGGCGAACGTTGCAGCGGAAACTCGCCAAACGGCCGGTTAAAGAATAACGGAGGCCGGAGATAAAAAAAAGCGGGCTCTTGCGAGCCCGCCTTTCGTCTGAAGTCCTGCGAAACGCGGATCAGTCGTAGAAGCTGATCATCTGCTCCAGTGATTTCGGCTTGATCTTGGAAGCATTGCCGGCCGAACCGAATGCTTCGAAACGGGCCTTGCAGATATCCTGCATTGCAGCCGTGGCTGCCTTCAGGAACTTGCGCGGATCGAAGTTGGACGGGTTCTCGGCCAGATGCTTGCGCACCGCGCCGGTAGAGGCCATGCGCAGGTCGGTATCGATGTTCACCTTGCGAACGCCGGACTTGATGCCCTCGACAATCTCTTCAACCGGTACGCCGTAGGTCTCGCCCATGTCGCCGCCATACTCGTTGATGATCTTCAGCCACTCCTGCGGCACCGATGAGGAGCCGTGCATGACCAGATGCGTGTTCGGCAGCTTGGCATGGATCTCCTTGATCCGGTCGATACGGAGCACCGCGCCTGTCGGCGGCTTGGTGAACTTGTATGCGCCGTGGCTGGTGCCGATCGCGATCGCCAGCGCGTCAACGCCGGTCTGCTCGACGAAGTCTGCAGCTTCATCCGGATCGGTCAGCAGCTGATCCATGTCCAGCTTGCCTTCAGCACCGTGGCCGTCTTCCTCGCCCATCATGCCGGTCTCAAGCGAGCCCAGGCAGCCTAGCTCGCCTTCGACGGATACGCCGCCGGCATGCGCCATTTCACACACCTTTTTGGTGACCTCGACATTGTACTCGTAGGAGGAGGGGGTCTTGGCGTCTGCCATCAGCGAACCGTCCATCATCACCGACGAGAAGCCGGACTGGATCGAACGCAGGCATACAGCCGGTTCGGAGCCGTGATCCTGATGCATGACGACCGGGATATGCGGGTACTGCTCAACGGCAGCAGCGATCAGGTGACGTAAGAACGGTTCGCCGGCATAGCCGCGCGCGCCGGCCGAACCCTGCATGATGACCGGTGAATCGGTTTCGTCGGCAGCACGCATGATTGCATGCACCTGCTCCATGTTGTTTACATT
>CAYSMR010000086.1:0-7755 GCA_964432195.1 uncultured Zetaproteobacteria bacterium
CTGCGCGAGCAGGCCGGCATCGGCTGCTGGCAGCGCGATTATCGGCAGCAGGGGATCGTCGCGACCGTGCGCCCGGAGCACGGGCATGGTAATCAGGCCTTCCAGCGCTTTCTGCCGACCGGGCCGCTGGCGATGCTGCCGATGAACGACAACCTTTGCTCGATTGTCTGGAGCGCCGACAACAGCGAGGCAGAGCGGCTGATGGCGATGGATGATGCGGCCTTCCTCGATGCGCTGAATCTGAGCTTCGGTCCGATGCTCGGCCGTATCGTCGAGGCGGGCGAGCGCGCCGCATTTTCGCTGAAGGGGCAGCTGGCCCGCCATTTCGTGCGCGATCGCGTGGCGCTGATCGGCGATGCGGCCCACTGCATCCATCCGCTGGCCGGTCTCGGCGTCAATCTGGGGCTGCGCGATGCGATGGTGCTGGCGCAGGAGATTGTCGATGCCCGTCGCTTCGATGAGGACTGGGGCGAGATGAGCGTGCTCAGCCGCTACATGAAACAGCGCCTGCCCGACGTGTTGTCGATCATGGTGTCGATGGAGGGCTTCCACCGCCTGTTCACCGGCACGCTGCCGGGGCTGAAGGAGCTGCGCTGGCTCGGCATGCGGGCGGTCGGCAACAGCGGCGCGATCAAGCAGCTGTTGATGCGCAACTCGACCGGTCTGTCGCTGCCGGTGCCGAAGCAGATCAGCTGACGGGGCGGTTGCGCGCGCACCTTCTTATGCTAATGCGATGGTTTTATATTTCCATACAACCTGTTGTAATTATTTATCTTATTGACTTGGTCCTAGTGCCGGTGCTGGCATGACCACGCTCTACTATCTGCACGATCCGATGTGCAGCTGGTGCTGGGCATTCCGGCCGGCATGGCGTGAGCTGCGGCGGCAGCTGCCGGCCTCGCTGAGGATCACGCCGCTGCTCGGCGGACTGGCCCCCGATTGCGATGCGCCGATGCTGGCGGAGACTGCGGTCATGATTCGCGCCCACTGGCGACGCATCGAGGCGGAGGTGCCCGGCACCGAATTCAATTTCGCATTCTGGGAGAGCTGCGCGCCGCGCCGCTCGACCTGGCCGGGCTGCCGCGCGGTGATTGCCACCCGTTTGCAGCAGCAGGATTGCGAGGCGGCGATGATCCTGGCGATTCAGCAGGCCTATTATCTGCATGCCCGCAATCCGTCCGATGCGGATGTGCTGATCGATCTGGCTGTATCATTAGGGCTGGATCGCGATCGTTTCCGCGCCGATCTGAACGCGCCGGCGACGCAGCGGCTGCTGCGGGACGAGATCGGGCGGGCGCGGCGGCTGGGCGCGCAGAGCGGCGCGCGCGGATTTCCGTCGCTGGTGCTGGAACGGCAGGGGACCTGTTCATCGGTGCGCATCGACTACCATGACGCGGCCGCGATGACCGCCCGAATCGGGCGGCTGCTGGCTGCGAACGCATAGCCGGGGCACCTGCTATGGCGCTTGCGGCACGGCATCGGTACACTGCCGCGCCAATGAGCAAGATCAATCAATCCCATATCCGCAATTTTTCCATTATTGCCCATATCGATCACGGCAAATCGACGCTGGCCGACCGGCTGATCGAGGTGACCGGCGCGCTCTCCGAACGCGAGATGAAGACCAATCAGGTGCTCGATTCGATGGAGCTGGAGCAGGAGCGTGGCATTACCATCAAGTCGCAGACTGCGACGCTGACCTACACGGCCAGCAACGGCGAAACCTATCAGCTGAACCTGATCGACACGCCGGGCCATGTCGATTTCACCTACGAGGTGTCGCGTTCGCTGCAGGCCTGCGAGGGCGCGCTGCTGATTGTCGATGCGGCGCAGGGCGTCGAGGCGCAGACGCTGGCCAATGTCTATCTGGCGATGGAGAACGACCTCGAGATCATTCCGGTGATCAACAAAATCGATCTGCCCAGCGCCGATATCGACGAGGCCAAGCGCCAGATCGAGGAGGTGATCGGTCTGGACGCATCGCTCGCGATCCCGGTCTCGGCCAAGACCGGCGTCGGCATTACCGACGTGCTGGAGGCGATTGTCGAGCATGTGCCGCCGCCGGAGAACCGCGATGACGAGCCGCTGCGCGCGCTGGTTGTCGATTCATGGTTCGATTCCTATGTCGGCGCGATGGCGCTGGTGCGCGTCGTCGACGGCGTGCTGCGCAAGGGGGACCGCTTCCGGCTGATGTCGATGCCGACCGCGGCCAGCTACGAGGTGCAGGATGTCGGCTGCTTTGTGCCGACGCCATACCCGACCCAGGAACTGCGCTCCGGCTCGGTCGGCTATCTGACCGGCGGCATCAAGAAGCTGGCTGATCTGAAGGTCGGCGATACGGTCACGACGCTGAAAAACGGCGCCGAGGAGCCGCTGCCGGGCTACCGCGAGCCCAAGCCGATGGTCTTCTCCGGCCTATACCCGGTCGATTCGGCCGACTATAACGATCTGCGCGACTCGCTGGAGAAGCTGAACATGAACGATCCGGCCTTCACGTTCGAGCCGGAAAACTCGTCGGCGCTCGGGCTGGGCTTCCGCTGCGGCTTCCTCGGCATGCTGCATATGGAGATTGTGCAGGAGCGACTGGAGCGCGAGTATAATCTCGATCTGATTACGACGGCGCCAAGCGTGATCTACCGCATTCGCAAGACTGACGGCGAGGTGCTGGAGATCTCCAATCCGAGCGAGTTCCCCGATCCGCAGTCGATCGACACGGTCGAAGAACCGACCGTGATCGCCAATATCTTCACGCCGGAGGAGTTTGTCGGCGCGATGATGAAGCTCTGTCAGGAGCGGCGCGGCGTGCAGCTGGATATGAAATTCATCGGGCAGGGGCGGGTGATGCTGAGCTACCGGCTGCCGCTGGCCGAGATGGTGATCGATTTTTACGACCGGCTGAAATCGGTATCGCGCGGCTATGCGTCGATGGACTACGAGCTCTCCGATTTCTCGGCCGATGATGTCGTCAAACTCGATGTGCTGGTACACGGCGAGCCGGTCGATGCGCTGAGCCTGATCGTGCACCGCTCGATCGCCGAGATGCGCGGCCGCGATCTGGTCAAGAAGCTGCGCGAGCTGATTCCGCGCCAGCAGTTCGACGTGCCCTTGCAGGCGGCGATTGGCGGCCGTATCTTGGCTCGCGAAACGATCAAGGCGGTGCGCAAGAATGTGACGGCCAAGTGCTATGGCGGCGATATCACACGCAAGCGCAAGCTGCTGGAGAAGCAAAAGGCGGGTAAGAAGCGGATGAAGTCGATCGGCAGCGTCGAAGTGCCCCAGGAGGCGTTCCTGGCCGTGCTGAAGCTGAATGAATAGATTAAAAGCCTGAACCACAGAGGACGCAAAGGAAAGTCAAAAGCAGTAGGGAAGATGGATATCTCTATAGCATGGATGCCACTCTTTTTCAGCTTTTCCTCTGCGTTCTCTGTGGTGAAAAAAGGCTTCAAGGAAACAACATATGAGCGAAAATAAAAAACCGGTCTGGCGCGAGTGGCTGGAGAGTCTGATCATCATCGCGCTGCTGGCCATTGTGATTCGCAGCTTCATTGTCGCGCCGTTCAAGATTCCGTCATCGAGCATGGTGCCGACGCTGGAGATCGGCGACTACCTGTTCGTGCTGCGCTACCCCTACGGCTTCCGCATCCCGCTGACCGATATCCAGCTGCTGCCGAAGCAGGCGAAACGCGGCGACGTTGCCGTGTTCGTCTTCCCAGAAGACAAGAGCAAGGACTATATCAAGCGCATTGTCGGCCTGCCCGGCGATAAAATCGTCTATCGCAATAACCGCCTGAGCGTGAACGGCAAGCTGATGCCGCTCAAAGAGATGGGCGTGCGCACCTATTTCATGCAGGACGGCAGCGCCGACGTTTCCGGCCTCTATATCGAGGATCTCGACGGCGTGAAGCACTATGTGCTGCGCAAGCAGTATTCGATCCGCGACGGCGAGTGGGTTGTGCCTGAGGGGATGTATTTTGCGATGGGCGACAATCGCAACAATTCGCGCGATTCCCGTTTCTGGGGTTTTGTGCCGCAGTCCTACATGGTCGGCCGGGCCGCGATCGTCTGGTGGTCCTGGGATCATGTAAAGGGCGCGCCGCGCTGGGATCGCATCGGGCACGTGATTGAGTAGCAACGCGACAATGCATTCGGCTTTTGCCGGCGAGCGCGGCTTCTCGGTGCTGAGGCTGCTGTTCTGGCTGGCGCTGATCGGTTTTCTGGCGCTCAACGGCGCGCGCGCGGCCGATGCATGGTATGCCAATTCGAAGGTGCAGCGCTGTTTCGACAGCGCCGTCGGCCTGCAGGGCGACGCATCGGTGATCCGGCAGCGGCTGGGAAGGTTGTTTCAGCTGCAGTATCTGGATAGCGATGATCTGCCGGCCGCCTTCTACGATGCGCTCGATATCCGCGTGAACGGGCCGGTCGTCGAGATATCGTCGCACTATACGGTGACGATCTGGCCGTTCGGGCGCGTGGATGAACTCGATGCCGACGGCAGCTATGATCCCGATGCTCTCAATGCGCTGAATATGCTGCGCGATCGCAGCCGCATCGATCTCGATTTCGATCCCTATGCTATTACCGCGGTACAGGATATCCCGGATGGCAGCTGAGATCCGTTACGCGCCCGAGGGGCTGGAAGCGAGCATCGACTATCGCTTTTCGGAGCGGGCGCTGCTTGCGCGCGCGCTGACCCACCGCTCGGCCGCGCCGGCCGATCAGCATATGGAGCGGCTGGAGTTTCTCGGCGATGCGGTGCTCGGGCTGGTAATCTCGGAATATCTGCACGATGCGTTCCCCGACAAGCCGGAGGGCGATCTGTCGCGCATGCGTTCGATTCTGGTGCGCCGGCAGGGGCTGCTGGCCGTTGCCGAGTGCTGGCATCTGGAGCGCTATCTGCGCGTCGGCGACAGTGAGCGGCTGGCCCGTGGCGGCGGCATCAAATCGCCGTCGATCATGGCCAATGCGGTCGAGGCGCTGATCGGCGCGGTGTTTAAGGATGGCGGCTGGGATGAGGCCCGGCGCGTGGTCCGGCGTGCCTGGCAGACGATGCTCGACGGCATCGGCGAGATCGAGACGCTCGATGCCAAGAGCCGACTGCAGGAGCTGACCCAGGCGCGCGACTGGGGATTACCTGAATATGAGCTGATTGATCGCGGCGCGGCCGCGACGCCGCGTTTCGAGGCGAGCTGCCGGGTGCGCGGCGAGCTGCTCGGCCGCGGCAAGGGCGAGCGCAA
This sequence comes from uncultured Zetaproteobacteria bacterium, assembly GCA_964432195.1. Lineage (GTDB taxonomy): Bacteria > Pseudomonadota > Zetaproteobacteria > Mariprofundales > Mariprofundaceae > Mariprofundus. The sequence continues at coordinate 5,235 of CAYSMR010000086.1, forward strand.
GAAACTGGCTGAGACCAGAGCGGCCGAACAGGCCTACAGGAAACTGAATCATGAGTGATACACTATTTCGTTGCGGCACGGTCGCGCTGCTGGGCGTACCGAATGTCGGCAAGTCCACGCTGATGAACTATCTGATCGGGGCCAAGGTGGCAATTGTCACGCCGAAGCCGCAGACGACGCGTCACCGCATTCTCGGCATCTACTCCGATGATGCGCGCCAGATTATCTTTGTCGATACGCCGGGCATCCACAAGGGTGCGAAGCAGCTGAACCGGAACATGGTACGCGTGGCCTATGCGGCCGCCGAGGAGGCCGACGTGCTGGCCATCATGCAGGATGCCAGCAAGCCGCTGGACAAGCCGACGCGCATGCTGATCGAGCGCTTCGCCGACGGTCGCCTGAAACAGCCGCGCATCCATGTACTGAATAAGGTGGACCGGGCCGACAAGGCGCGACTGCTGCCGCGTTTACAGCAGCTGCAGCAGCTCGATCTGGGGGCGAAGGCCTATGTGCCTGTCTCGGCGCGCAAGGGCACCCAGACCGATGCGCTGCTCGACGAGCTGACCCGCTATCTGCCCGAGCAGCCGCCGCTGCACGATCCGGAGTGGTTTACCGATCAGAGTCAGCGACAGCTGGCTGCAGAATATGTGCGCGAGCAGGTGTTTTTGTCGATGCATCAGGAGATTCCGTTCCAGACCGCCGTCGATATCGAGCGCTTCGAGGAGCATGGCGACATGGTCGAGATCGACGCGGTGATTCTGGTCGGCAGCGAGCGGCACAAGCCGATGCTGATCGGCAAGGGCGGTGAGGGGATGAAATCGGTCGGCACCCGGGCGCGCAAGGGGCTGGAGGAGATTCTGGGCTGCCGGGTGCGGCTCAATATCTGGGTCAAGGTTGATCCGGACTGGTTCGATCACCCGGGCAAGCTGTTGGAGCTGGGCCTCGGCACTGACCGCTGACTGACGGCGCTGTTGTCCGGGCGCATTCCACTTTAAATCCGGCGCGGCATGCATTATGATAATAGTGATGCAGAAACGCAGAAGATCGGCGATTGCTGAGGCCTATCATGCGCTGCGGGGGTGCGATGATGACATTCGATCTGTTAAAAAAAATTCCGGCGCGAGCCGTGGGTGCTTACAGAGGCCGAGCAGCATGCGGCGATGGCGGAGCTGCTGCTCGGCATGCTGGTGATCGTCAACCGGCACCATGCCGGCGAGCGTCAGCAATACAGGGAAATTGATAAAAAATCCTGTATGCCCTGAGCAAGCGCTACGATGTGGATACGGAGCAGATGTTTACCGAGCTGTATGCCGGGGACGGGACCGACAACGAGCGCGTGTGGCTGCTCTGCGAGCAGCTGGCCGATAATATTCCCTATGATGCACGCATTCTGCTGCTGCGCGATCTCTGGGCCATTGCCGAAGTGGATGGCGATGTCGACAGCGAGGAGGGGCGCTATTTCGACCATGTGGCCGAATCGCTCGGCATCACCAGTGACGACGTGCTCGATCACTGCATCAAGATTCGTAAGAAGGACAGCATCGAGGCGCTGCTTGAGCTGTAAACGCATCGCGCATGGCTGAACAGGAGGACCGGGCGCTGCTGCTGCGGCGGATTCCCTACAGTGAAACCTCGCTGATCTGTCACCTGCTGACCGAACGCTACGGCCGCATTGCGGTGATGGCGCGCGGCGCGCGGCGGCCGAAGAGCGCCTTTCGCGCCGCGCTGGAGCCGCTGCATGAGCTGCAGATCGGCTGGCGGCCGGGGCGCAGCGGCATGGGCACGCTGACCCAGGCCCGGCGCGGGCGCGCGCTGTTGCCGGCCGCGCAGATGCTGGCCGGACTGGAGCTGACAGCCATCGTCTCGCGGCTGTTTCAGGAGGGCGATCCGCATGGCTATCAGGAGACGCAGCAGGCGCTCGCTTTGCTGGCTGCGCGCGGCGGCGGGCACGCGCTGCTGGCGGCGGTCTGGCAGCTGCTCGATGCGGCCGGCTGGCTCGGGGATCTGATGCACTGCTGGCAGTGCGGCGATGCGTGCGAACAGACGATGCACTGGCGCGGGTCGGCGCTGTTGTGCGGCGGTTGCGGACAGGGCGCGGCGGTCTCTGTCGGCATGCGCAAATCGGCGCAAGCGATACTGGCCGGCGAGGCGCAGCTGTGCATGCATGCCGACGACGCCGATCTGTGGCGGCGCATGATCGGCTCGCTGCTGCGCGAGCACGGTATCAGGGTGACCGACACGTTTCGTTAAGGAAGCGCTGATTAAAGGCGTCCTGCCTGTAATCAGCTCGGAAAGGTAAAAGCGCGGTTTTGCCTTTCCTTACAAATCAACCACTTTTGTGATTGATTTGGCAGGCCGTCCATAGCCTGCGCGGAAGCGCTGATTAATTCCCTCTGACATGTAAACATGCTGCAGAGAGCCATGGGGGTATTTCGATGCAAGGCAGCTTTTCAGAGTTAGAATATCACACTGCTGTCCGGTTAAGAAATTAGCAGGAAGAAAGGAGGCCTGAATTCGCAAC
>CAYSMR010000087.1:0-7707 GCA_964432195.1 uncultured Zetaproteobacteria bacterium
CGCGGCATCGGCGTCTGGGTGGACGGGCGCAAGATTGCCGCGGTCGGCGTGCGCTGCCGCAAATGGATCACGTTTCACGGCATCGCACTGAATATCGATCCGAATCTGCGCCACTTCGCCGGCATTGTGCCGTGCGGCATGCGCGATGCGCCGGTTACGTCGATGCGGGCGCTGGGCAGTAGGGCGACGCGGGCCGAGGTTGAGCGGGTCATTACCGGCCATGTGTCGATCTTCGACGGATGCGGCGGATGAGCGGCCGCAGATGAAAACGGAATGACGCAACAGTCAGGCAGCTGCGGCGCGGAGCGTTGCGGCCCCGGAGGCGGGGCTGCGCCGCTGACGCTGCATGAGCATGTCTATCGCGGCGACAATCGCCTGCGCGTCGCGCTGGTCGGCCATCCGAACAGCGGCAAGAGCACGATTTTCCATGCCGTCGCCAGTACGCGCTATCACACGGGCCGACTCAGTGGCACGCGCAAGCCATATGCCGAGTGTCCGGTGCAGATCGGCGTCGACGAGATCCATCTGGTCGATCTGCCCGGCCTCTCGTCATTGCGCGGCCTGCAGGGTGATGATCTGGAGGCGCTGAAATATCTGCTCTGGGGCGATGCGCGGCCGCTGGTGTCGCGTCATGAACGCAGCGAGCCGCCGGCGCCGTTCCCGCGTCCGGATGTGTTGGTGCAGGTGATCGATGCCAGCGCGCTGCAGCAGAGCCTGGAGCTGTCGCTGGAGCTGGCCGAGCTCGGTCTGCCGGTGGTCGTGGCGCTGAATATGATGGATGAGGCGCATCGCAAGGGGATCGAGATCGATATCGCGGCGCTGTCGCGGCAGCTCGGCGTGCCGGTGGTTCCGACCGTGGCGCTGAAGGGGCGCGGGCTGGCCGAGTTGTTCGACACCGTGCTGCGGGTCGGACGCAACCCGGTCTGCCCGCTGCCGCTGCCGCCGAGTCCGCATCTGCGCGAGTGGGCGGCGCGCCTGCAGCGCATGGTCGACCGGCCGGAGGTGCGCAGCGCGTTCAATATCCCGCCCAATATGCTGACAATGAATCTGCTGGAGCAGGATGACTATCTGCGCAGCGAGATCGAGAGCCATTTTCCGGAGCTGGCGCCGGCGATCCGGGCGCTGCGCGCACAGGCCGGCCGCGCGCTGCCGCGTTCGCTGAGCGAGGAGGTGAAGGCCGACCGCCATCATCGCGCCTCCACGCTCTATGAGACGGTGGCACGCAGCGTGCACAAGCCGCGGATTGGCTGGGACGAGCGCATGGATATGCTCTTTCTGCATCCGCACTGGGGGCTGGTCGGTTCGCTGGCCGTGTTTGCGGCGGTGCTGTTTGTTGTCTTCGAGGTCAGCAGCGGGCTCGATGCGATGACGGCTGCGCGGCTGAGCGCGATGATTGCCCAGTGGCAGCCCGATTCCGCGCCCGGCGTTATCGGCCGCGCCATCGCCGACGGTCTGATCGGTCTGACCGGCATTGTCATACCCTATATGCTGCCGCTGGTGCTGATGCTGGTGGCGCTCGAGGAGAGCGGCATCATGCACCGGATCGCGTTTGTCGTGGACCGCTTTTTCCATGCGATCGGCCTGCACGGCCGGGTCGCGGTGCCGTTTCTGCTAGGCCTCGGCTGCAATGTGCCGGCGATCGCAGCGACGCGCGCGCTGGCCAGCGGCCGCGACCGCGTTGTCGCCTCGCTGCTGATCACCTTCGTGCCCTGCTCGGCGCGCTCGGCGATCGTGCTGGCGCTGGGGGCGAAATATCTCGGCGCGTTCGGCGTCTTCCTGCTGTTTCTGCTCAGTCTGCTGGTGATTGCCGTGCTCGGCCGGATGCTGTCGCACCGCTATCCGGAGATCAGTCCGGGTCTGATTCAGGAGATTCCAGCCTATGCGTGGCCGCGGGCCGGCTCGCTGCTCGCATCTACCTGGCAGCGCACCCGCGATATCATTACGATCGTGCTGCCGCTGCTGGTCGGCGGCTCCGTCGTGCTGGCGCTGCTGCAGTTCGCCGGCGCCGATCGGGCGATCAATGCGGCGCTGGCGCCGGTGACGGTCTGGATGCTCGGTCTGCCGGCCGCGCTGGGCGTGCCGATCCTGTTCGGGGTGCTGCGCAAGGAGCTGTCGCTGGTGATGATCTATCAGGCGCTGGGCACATTCGAGATCGGCGCGCTGCTCGATACGGTCCAGATCGCGACGTTTCTGGTCTTTCTGCTCTTCTACATTCCGTGCGTCTCGACCTTCGCGGTGATGGTGCGGGTGATCGGGCGGCGCGATGCGCTGTTTTCGATCGGGTTGTCGATCGGCGTGGCGCTGGCAGTTGCGCTGCTGGTCCGCTTCGGTCTGACCGCCGTCGGCCAGTCGGGCTGGTGAGCCGCTGTCGCTGCATGGCCGCATTCGTGCGGTGATGCAGCTGTCGGACTATTCAGGATGAGTGCAGATGCCGGGTCATCAGCTTCAGGTCGCTCAGATTCACCGTGCGTCCGTGTGTGGCGTTGTGCGGTTTCAGGAGCAGCGTGCGGCTGCCCCGGTGTCTGAGTACGGTATTGCTGCGGGCCTGTGCTCCGAATTTCCGCTCCACGGCCTCCAGATAGTCTGCGATGCCCTGTTCAGATAATCATATCTGACCTCCTCGTTTAAGTCGCGGTGCATTGTGGCGGCCCGATATGTCAGCTGTCGGTCATCGCGATGACAGGCGCGTGGCAGCGACGGGGCAATAAACGCACCCGGTTCAGGGCCTTGTCAGCCTGTTCAGGCGATCCGCCATCGGCTACCGTTGCCCGAACGCCTGCGCGGACGGGCGATACGGAGGTAGCAATGAACAGAAATCTGCTTGTAACGATACTGGCCGGCGCGCTGACGCTGGCGGCATGTCAGGATCAGGCGAGCGCACCGGCGAGCAAATCGCCGGCTGCAGGGCGGGCCGGGTCAACGCAGTCGCACCCGGTTCAGTCATATGAGCCGTCGCATGAGTCGTCCGGGCAACAGCCTGCAGCGCAGTCATCTGCTGCGGCCCCCCAGGCGGTCAGCGCCGTGGCAGTGACCAAGCCGGCCGAGAGCGATACTGCGCAGCGCCTGCAGGCGGGAGTCGGGCAGAGCGCCGTTCAGGCCGCCGGCGCATTGGCCGGCATAAAGCAGCAGCCGGCAGCGACGCAGCACAGGGATGCGCAGCCGGCAGCGGCGATGGCGGCAGTGAAAACAGAGGTCGTTGGCGCGAAGAGAGCGGCGACCGCTGCAGTAGAGAAACAGGCTGCTGCTGCGAAACCGGCTGTGGTGAAACAGGCCGCAGTGAAGCAAGCTGCGCCGAAGAGGGTCGCCATGGCCGGCGATGCAGGTCGCGGCAAGTCGCTGGCGCGCAAGTGCAAGGCCTGCCATAACTTCAGCGATAAAAAGAAGGTCGGTCCCGGTCTGAAGGGCGTGTTCGGGCGCAAGGCCGGCATCATGCCGGATATGAAATACGGTGTGGCGCTGGCGGCTGGCGGCTGGGTCTGGGATGAGGCGCATCTGGCGGCATGGATCTGCAACTCCAAACAGGCGATCAAGACCTTCTCCGGCAATGCTTCGGCGAGAACCAAAATGGGGCCACAGCGCATCTGCGATCCGGCCAAACAGGCCGATCTGATCGCCTATCTGAAAACGTTGTAGTCGCGACGGCGGTATCCGGCGGAACAGGGCGCTGAGGCGCCCTGTTTGCGTATCCGGCCAGCGTTTTTGTTGCCAATGCGCAGTCGCTGCGTAGCTTGCTGCTCCCTTGGAGGCGCTGGGTTAAGGAAACGCAAAACCGCGTTTTTGCCTTTCCGTGCTGATTAGAGGCAGGATGCCTTTAATCAGCATCTTCTTTTAGTCAGTACTTCCTGATCCGATTCCATCATTGCGGGGTATTCTCATGACTGCTATTCAACAGGCGCTGATCAGCGTTTCCGACAAGACCGGCGTGGTCGATTTCGCCCGTTCGCTCAGCGAGCGCGGCGTGCGCATTCTCTCGACCGGCGGTACGGCGAAGCTGCTGCGCGAGGCCGGTATCGAATGCCGCGATGTCTCCGACTATACCGGCTTTCCGGAGATGATGGACGGACGCGTCAAGACGCTGAACCCGAAGGTGCACGGCGGTATTCTGGCCCGGCGCGATCATGACGGCGATCTGGCCGCGATGGCCGAGCATGGCATCGAGCGGATCGATCTGGTCTGCGTCAATCTCTATCCGTTCCGCGAAGCGGTGGCCAAAGAGGGGTGCACGATCGACGATGCGATCGAGAATATCGATATCGGCGGCCCGTGCATGGTGCGCGCCTCGGCCAAGAATCACAAATTCGTGACCATTGTCGTCGATCCGGGCGACTATCCGATGGTGCTCGATGCGATCGATAGCGATACGCTGGATGAAAACCGGCGCCGCGCGCTGGCCGTGAAGGCATTTGCGCATACCGCGGCCTACGACGGCGCGATCGCCAACCACTTCTCGGCACTGAATGCCGACGGCACGAAGCGCGCGTTTCCGGATATCTTTACGCGCCAGTTCATCAAGACGGCCGATGAGCTGCGTTACGGCGAGAATCCGCATCAGGCCGGCGCATTCTACGCCGACCCGGAGGATGAGGGGGTATCGCTGGCCGACTGTCCGGTGCTGCAGGGCAAGGCGATCTCGTACAATAATATCGCCGATTCCGATGCGGCCTTCGCGCTGGTGTGCGATCTGAAGGATGAGGCCGTGGTGATCGTCAAGCATGCCAATCCGTGCGGCGTTGCGATGGGCGGCGGCACGCAGGCCGAGATCTATGAGCGTGCCCGCGCCGCCGATTCGGTGTCGGCTTTCGGCGGCATCGCCGCGTTCAATCGCGAGCTGACCGAGGCGACGGCCAAACTGATCGCCGAGACCTTCATGGAGGTCATTATTGCGCCGGGCTTCTCCGACGGCGCGCGCGCCGTGCTGGCCGAGCGCAAGAATCTGCGCCTGATGCAGGCGCCGTCGATCGCGCCGATCAGCGGCGGCCTCGAATTCAAGCGCGTCAGTGGCGGTTTGCTGGTGCAGGAGCGCGATGCCCACATCCTCGAGCGCGATGCCTGCCGTCTGGTGACGGCGCGCGCGCCGAGCGAGGCCGAATGGGCCGATATGCTGTTTGCCTGGTCGGTGGCCAAGCATGTGAAGTCCAATGCGATCGTATTTGCCAAGCAGGGAACAACGCTGGGCGTCGGAGCCGGCCAGATGAACCGGGTCAACTCGACGCGCATTGCCGCTCATCACGGCGGCGATGCGATCAGGGGGGCGGCGGTCGCTTCCGACGCGTTTTTCCCGTTCCGCGACGGCGTTGATGCGCTGGCCGAGGCCGGCGCGACGGCAGTGATTCAGCCGGGCGGCTCGATCCGCGATGACGAGGTGATCGCCGCCGCCGATGAGCACGGCATCGCGATGGTGTTCACCGGCATCCGTCACTTCCGTCACTGATCGCGCAGGGGGTGATTCCCGGGGCGGATGTCCGGGTGCTCAATCAGTTCTCAATCAGTCGTAGTGGACGGCCAGCCAGATCGTCTGCTGTTCCGGGTCGGTCCGGCTGACCCGGTGTCTGCGCATGGCCGGGATGGCAAGATAGTTGCCGGCGGCGAGCTCTGCGCACTCGCCGTTGTCGAACAGCACTGTCGCCGCACCCTGCAGTACGACCACTCACTCATGGCGCGACTGTTCGAACCAGCCCGATGCCGGCGCAGTGTGTCCCCGGGAGGCAATCCGTTCGATCTGCAGGTGGTGGCTGTGCAGCAGCGTATCGAACTGCTCTGCCGGCAGCGTGTCAGGAATGTGCCGGAATATATTGCCTATGTTGCCGCTCATGTTGCTATTCTGGCACTGCAGCGGAGCTTGTAAATGGAGCAGGGCTGCTGCCGGTTCAGCCGCTGAGCTGGCAGCCTATATAGAAGCCGGCTAGCGTAATGGCTGAGATCGCGATATCGGATTCAATCATCGGGTACCCTCCTTGATGTGCCTGATGCCCCTATTCTGGCGGGCGGCGCGCGCCCTGCTGTGTCCGGGGTCACGCAGGCTGAATGGCTGTCGGGTGCCGGTTTTTGAGTTTCCGGATACGAGCCGGAGAGCCTGTTTTGGCGTATTTTTTATAGGGTTTATTACGTTTTCATCTTCGCTTCATAAACTTGACCGTGTATATTGCCGGTGGTAGCAAGCACGCCCTGTCCCGGGCGGGCAGCTTCAGGGGTCGTCAGTTTTGGAGGGGTTTTGATGGGCGCAGCGTATCTCGCCAATGAATATGCACCAATATTTATTTTTATTCTGATTGCCATCGGCATGGGCGCCGCTCCGCTGGTGTTGACGTTGTTCGTGTCCGAGCAGAAGCCGGATGCCGAAAAGCTGTCGGCCTACGAATGCGGCTTTGAAGCATTCGAGGATGCGCGTTTGCAGATCGATGTGCGCTTTTATCTGCTGGCCATTCTGTTTGTGATCTTCGATCTGGAGAGTGCGTTTCTGTTTCCGTGGGCGATCGTGCTCAACAAGATCGGCCTGTTCGGTTTCGTCGAGATGGTGTTGTTTCTGGTGATTTTGCTGGTCGGGTTCATTTATGCGTGGAAGAAAGGAGCCTTGCAATGGGAATAGAGGGCATACTGGAGAAGGGTTTTATTACCACGACGGCGGACAAGCTGATCAACGGCGCGCGCGCCGGTTCGCTATGGCCGATGACCTTCGGTCTGGCCTGCTGTGCTGTTGAGATGATGCATGCCGGCGCATCGCGCTATGATCTGGATCGCTTCGGTATCGTTTTTCGCCCCTCTCCGCGTCAGTCCGATGTCATGGTTGTGGCCGGAACGCTGTGCAACAAGATGGCGCCGGCGCTGCGCAAAGTGTATGATCAGATGTCCGAGCCGCGCTGGGTGATCTCGATGGGCTCCTGCGCCAATGGCGGTGGCTATTATCACTACTCCTATTCGGTGACGCGCGGCTGTGACCGCATTGTGCCGGTCGATATCTATGTGCCGGGCTGCCCGCCGACGGCGGAAGCGCTGCTCTACGGCTTTATCCAGCTGCAGGAGAAAATCAAGCGCACCAATACGATTGCGCGGTAATTGCGATGGGTGACGAAAACGTGAGTAGAGAGAAATTGCAGGATGATATCGGTGAGGTCGGCGGCGCGGATATCGGCAACAGCACCGCCGTAGCGGGGCTGCGGCAGCGCTTCGGCGAGCAGGTGCTGGATGCGCATCAGGGGTTGGACTGCCCGGTCGTGCTGCTGGCCCGCGAATGCATTGCCGATGCCTGCCACTATCTGAAAAACGAGCATGCATTCGAGCAGGTGATGGATATCTGCGGCGTGGATATGCTCGAGATGCCGGGCTGGCCGGCTGATGCGCCGCGTTTTCAGGTGGTCTATCATCTGCTATCGGTGTCGGAGAACAGGCGTCTGCGCCTGAAGGTCGGCGTCGATGAGCGCGAACTGGTCGATTCGGTGACCGAGGTCTGGTCGACGGCCAACTGGTTCGAGCGCGAGGCGTTCGATATGTACGGGATTATCTTCAATCACCATCCGGACCTGCGTCGCCTACTGACCGACTACGGCTTCGAAGGGCATCCGCTGCGCAAGGATTTCCCGGTGACCGGACGCGTCGAAATGTTCTTCGACGAGGCGCAGTGGCGCTGCGTCTATCGCCCGAATGCGCTGGAAGAGCGCGTGTTGATTGATCGCACATGGCCGGGGGTTGATCGTGGCTGAGATTAAGAAT
>CAYSMR010000088.1:0-7609 GCA_964432195.1 uncultured Zetaproteobacteria bacterium
TACGTTCCAGATACTCATCCCGACTGCGTTTACGGTAGATCGTTGGCTCTGCCTCGTTCAGGCTGTACTCGATCTCGACCGTCCGCTGCAGCGAGTGGTTGACCCGTTTGACATAGAGAGGGGCGCCGTCGCTGCGCCGGATATAATGCTCGCCCTGAATCTGCTCGCAATCCCACGCAATACGCCATGCCGGTGTACCCTGATACTCCACCGCATCGACATGATAACGAATCAGGCCGCCGGAGGACTGCTTATAAACAAAACTGCCGCTGACCACGCCGGCCTGCACCGACATCGCCGGCAATAGCGCAAACAGGGCCGCAAGCGCAGCGCAACGCAGACGGGGCGACAACAATGTGAGGGCTCTGATCATTAACCTAACGCTCTCCATGGCTGATTTCGGCATGCACCATGCCAAACATACCATGCCATACCCGAGCATCAATCGGGCCATCCTTTCTGCATGGCAAAATGACTCACCGGATTGACACAGGAATCTTCTTGTTTTTCGATATGTTCACAAAAAAGCGGGTCGGAAAATCCGACCCGCCTGTTTCAAAAGGACACATATCGCCGCGTGCTGATTCCGCTTGCGGCGGGCAATTCCTGCCGACCGGTCAGTGGCCGGCCATATCCTCTTCCGGATTGGCGCTGATCTGGTGAATCGCCAGGTCCGCGCCGCGGAACTCATCCTCCTCGGAGAGACGGATACCCATCAGCGAGCGGATCACGCCATAGACGGCAAACCCGCCGGCCACGGCAATCGCCACGCCGGCCAGCGTGCCGACCAGCTGCGCCATGAAGGTCACGCCGCCGGCACCGCCCAGCGACGTCGCGCCGAAGATACCAGCTGCAATGCCGCCCCATGCGCCGCAGATGCCGTGCAGCGGAATCACACCGAGCACATCGTCGATCTTCAGCCAGTTCTGAATGAACTCGAAGCCGAATACGAATACCGTGCCGGCAACCACGCCGATCGCCAGCGCCCCGACCGGATGCACCAGATCGGAACCTGCGCAAATCGCAACCAGGCCGGCCAACGCGCCATTGTGGACAAAGCCAGGGTCGTTCTTGCCGACCACCAGCGCGGCCAGCAGACCGCCGACCATGGCCAGCAGCGAATTGATCGCGACCAGTCCGGATGCCCCGCTGGCATTGCCGGCGCTCATCACATTAAAGCCGAACCAGCCGACGCAAAGGATCCACGAACCGAGCGCCAAAAACGGGATGTTCGACGGCAGAATTGCATTGGTGCGCCCATCCTTCGTATAGCGCCCCTTGCGCGCGCCGAGCAGCACGACAGCGCCCAGTGCCAGGAAACCGCCCATCGCATGCACAACGACCGAACCGGCGAAGTCATGGAACTGCGCGCCGAAGCTGGACTCCAGCCAGCTCTGGAAACCGAGGTTACCGCCCCAGATCAGCCCCTCGTAGAACGGATAAATCAACGCGACAATGACGACCGTCGCCAGTGCATTGGGCCAGAACTGGACGCGCTCGGTAATGCCGCCCGAGATAATCGCCGGAATCGCCGCCGCAAAGGTCAGCAAAAAGAAGAAATGGACCATCTCGTAGCCGTTTTTCGCGCCGCCCAGCACATTCAGCTCCGATACCGGCGCAAAGAAATTGATTCCGTAGGCCACGGCGAAACCGACAAAAAAGTAAGCCACGGTCGAAAAGCCGAAATCGGTAATCACACGCACCAGCGCATTCACCTGATTCTTCTTGCGCACCGTACCGACTTCCAGAAAGGCGAAGCCTGCATGCATCGCCAGCACCATGGCTGCGCCCATGGTGAGAAAAAAGACATCAAATCCTGCTGTATTCATTTTGAGTTATCTCCCTGATATAATTTACTTATATTTTAGCTTAGCGCATCCTGGTTTTCTTCACCTGTACGGATACGCACAACACGCTCGACCGCAGTGACGAAAATCTTGCCGTCGCCGATCTTGTTCGTGCAGGCAGCAGTACGAATCGCATCGACGACCTCATCGACGCGCTCGTCGGGAACAACAACGCGCACCTCGGTCTTGGGCACAAAGTCCACATTATACTCGGCGCCGCGATAGAGCTCGGTGTGCCCCTTCTGGCGACCATGGCCGCGCACTTCAGTGATGGTCATGCCGGAAATATCAATTTCCAACAATGCATCCTTAACATCATCGACCTTGAACGGCTTGATGATTGCTGCAATCATTTTCATAATTTACTCTCCTTTTCACTATTTTCGGACAACCAACACGATACAGACAAGACTGCAACCGAAGCATGGACAAACTCCGCCACACATGCAATTTCCGTTATCATGAACTCTGTTGCCACTGTTTTCATCGATGTGTGACGCGCCCTGAGCGCCATGTCACACACTTCCGAAACAACAAAAGCGGGGAGCGGTTAACCGCCCCCCACTCTTTTGCAGAAGTCACTCATACTCCTGAACCGGGTGGAAATATTGTTGCGTGACCCTCTACAATAACTGCATCACGATTGCTGCCGAATCAGTTCAGCACCTGCTCGCCATGCGATGTGATATCCAGACCTTCGCGCTCGGCCTCTTCGTCGACGCGCAGTCCCACGACCATATCGATTACCTTCAGAATGATGAAGGTCACAACAGCGCAGTAGATGATCGTCGCCGCAATCGCCTTGAGCTGGACAAATACCTGGCCACCGATGCTTATACCTTCGGCGAGACCTGCACCGCCGAACGATGCGGAGACAAATACGCCGGTCAGAATTGCGCCGACAATGCCGCCGATGCCGTGAACGCCAAATGCATCCAGCGAATCATCATAACCCATCGCCTTCTTCAGGAATGCAACCGCACAGAAGCAGGCCACGCCGGCTGCAGCACCGATAGCCAGCGCGCCAATCGGGCCGACAAAACCTGATGCAGGCGTAATTGCAACCAGACCCGCCACAGCGCCGGAACATGCGCCGAGCAGGCTCGCTTTACCGAACACGACCTTTTCAGCCAGACTCCACGCCAGTACGGCCATCGCGGTCGCCACCTGCGTCACCAACAGCGCCATGCCTGCCGTACCGTCCGCAGCCAGTTCCGAACCGGCGTTGAAACCAAACCAGCCAACCCACAGCAGCGCAGTACCGATCATCGTCAGCACCAGATTGTGCGGCATCATCGGCTCTTTCGGATATCCTGTGCGCTTGCCGAGAACCAGCGCGCAGACCAGACCGGCGATGCCGGCATTGATATGCACAACCGTACCGCCGGCGAAATCGAGTACGCCGTCATCGGCGAACAGGCCGCCTCCCCAGACCCAGTGGCAGATCGGCGCATAGACAGCCAGCACCCAGACGCCGGTAAACAGCATCACGGCCGAGAACTTCATACGCTCGGCGAATGCGCCGATAATCAGCACCGGCGTAATGATCGCAAAGGTCATCTGGAAGGTTGCAAACACGGTTTCCGGAATCGTGCCGGAGAGCGTATCGTAACCGACGCCGGAGAAGAATGCCTTGCCGAGGCCGCCGATAAAGGCCGTGCCCTCGCCGAAGGCCAGTGAATAACCGAGCACAACCCACAGCACGCTCATCAGCGATGCGATCGCAATCGTCTGCATGCACATCGAGAGCACATTCTTCTTGCGCACCATGCCGCCGTAGAACAGCGCCAGACCCGGCAGGGTCATCAGCAGCACCAGCGCAGTCGCGGTAATCATCCAGGCAGTATCGCCGGAATTCAGTGTCGGTGCCTCTTCGGCAAGCGCCAGGCCCGGCGCCAGCAATGCCGGCAACAGCAGGCCGGTTTTGGACATTATCTGTTTCATATTTCCCTCTCCCTTCGAATCTGGTTTATAACGCATCCGCATCGGTCTCGCCGGTACGGATACGCACTACTTTTTCTACATCGGACACAAAGATTTTGCCGTCGCCGACCTTGCCAGAGCGGGCCGCCTCGACAATCGCATCGACGACCGTATCAACCTGATCGGCCGCGACGACGACCGAAAGCTCAGTCTTCGGCACGAAATCGACATTGTATTCAGCCCCGCGATAGAGCTCGGTATGCCCTTTCTGACGGCCGTGGCCGCGCACTTCGGTCACTGTCAGGCCGGTGATGCCGGCTTCCAGCAGTTTGTCTTTCACATCATCCAGCTTAAACGGCTTGATGATTGCTCGAATCATTTTCATACTTGTTTCTCCTTTAGGTTTTGATTGCTTTCGAAAACTTGAGGGTCAGGGGGATGGATGCAGCCATCCCCCATCTCCTTCCGATCAGGGAGATCAGAAACCGTAAGTCATCTCAAAGGCGTAGGTCTGAACCGATTTACCGCCCGGCGTACCGTTGGGATCAGCAGCTGCAGCACTGTTCTTGTCCTGACGAATTTCCACCAGCGCGCCCAATCCGCCGCCCAGCGCAGCAGTCAATGCTCCGGTCCAGGCTGTAGACTTACCGGCCTGAGCACGATCAAAGTTGAACATGTCGTAACGCACCGTTGCACCGAAGCTGTCAGTGAAGTCGTAATGGCCCATCAGCATATAACCGTTTGTTCTCACGCCGGCGCCCTGCATATCCCGGGTATCGTTGTATTCCGCACCGATCAGCAGGTTATCGACCAGCTCGAGCGTCGCATCGATATCGATGATCTTCAGAGCAGCCGCACCAGGGCCATTGGTATTGCGATCATTAATGTAGGAGAAGCCGATATTCACGCCCTCCATCGGAGTCACTCCCAGACGACCGCCATAGGTCTTGGGACCGCCGGCCGTCGTACCGTTCGCATCCAGGCCGCCGGTATAGTAGACCGAGGCATCAACGATACCGACAGAGCCCGACAGCATCGCGCCGGTCAGATTGGTCGGCAGGCCGTAGTTGAACACCAGTGCATGCGAGAACTGATACATGTCCGGCGCATCGAGCAGTTCCCAGCCGATCGGCGCATTGAACTTGCCGAAGGTAAAGGTCACGCCATCTTCGCCAACGCCCGGAATCGTATAGGTGATATAACCCTGCTCGAACAGGCCGTCATTGGTCACCGTGCCGCCGGCGCTCGGAGAGGCATTCAAATCGAAACGCATGCCGACGTTGCCCTCATGATACTCCACATCCAGCTCAACCTGATCCAGGCCAAACCCCTTCGAAGCGCCTGCATTGCCCCCCGAGTATGATGAGTCCACAAAACCGCTGATCTGGATATTGTCCAGCTTGTCTTTCAGGCTGCCTGCAGCGGCGAAGCCCGGCGTGGCCAGCAGACCCAGACCGACAAGCGCTGTCATTGCACTATGATTCACTTTCATTTTCTTAATCTCCCTTATTTATGATCGCCCCGATATGGCCGGAACGCACAAACATATAGCATCATGCGTGCCGCCATGCCAGGTCAAACAAAAACAAGGAAAATCAATGGGTTATAAAACATAAATAGAAAAAAGATAGTTGGCAAGTGATTAATTATTAGGCAAATGTGCACCCATTGTGTGCACACTACACTTCCATTCGAACCACCCGACGCATCAGGGAGGTGCTGATTTATTGCCGGGCAAAACAGTTTACTCAAGCACTTGCGCACCAGATTTGATTCACGACATCCTGCCGCGCACCTGTCGGCGGCATAACCGTCTCGTTTTATCGGTCCTGATAAATGATGGCAGCCTGTCCGGAAGCGCCGAATGAATCAGCGCTTTCTCAGCGGCCGCGCGGCCGAAACACGTTGCACTGCGCCGGATCTGCCTCCAGACGCGGACCGCCGATCAGATCGATGCAGTACGGCACAGCCGGAAACACCACATTCAGGCAGTCGTCGATCGCCGACGGCTTGCCCGGCAAATTGATAATCAGCGCACCACCGCGTATGCCGGCCGTCTGGCGCGACAGAATCGCCGTCGGCACGAACTTCAGCGACTCCTGCCGCATCAGCTCACCGAAACCGGGCATCATCTTCTCACACACCGCCTCGGTCGCCTCCGGCGTCACGTCGCGCACGGCAGGCCCTGTACCGCCGGTCGTCACAATCAGGCAACACCCTTCATCATCAGCCAGCTCTTTCAACACTGCTTCGATGCCGGCCTGCTCGTCCGGAATCACCCGTTTCACCGCCTCCCATTCGGAGCTCAGCACCCGCTCGAACCATGCCGCCATCGCCGGCCCGCCCAGATCCTGATACTCACCGCGGCTGGCGCGGTCCGATACTGTGACAAATCCGATTTTCGCTTTCATCGTCTCACCCTTCCCCGCTCTCGCTCTGAAACTCCATCCCGTGCAGCAGCTGCACCTGCACCGCATCGCCCGCCTGCAGGCTCTCGCATTCGGCCGGCACGATAATGAAGCCGTCGGCCTGCGCCATGCTCATCAACACGCCGCTGCCCTGGGCGCCGGTCGAACTGGCGAGGTAACCGTCGCCGTCGCGCTGCAGCGTGGCGCGCACAAAGTGCGTCCGCCCGGCCCGGTCCTTCAGATCGTGCGCCAGTCGCGCCGTCAGCGTGCGCCGGAACAGACGTTTGTGGCCGCTCATCGCGCGCAGCGCCGGCGCGACGAACTGTTCGAAACAGACCATGCTCGATACCGGATTCCCCGGCAAACCGAATACTGCCGCGCCGTTTGCCGCCGTGCCAAAGGCCAGCGGATGACCGGGACGCATCGCGACGCGCCAGAAATGCATGGCAATGCCGAGCGCATCAAGCGTCGGCCGGACAAAATCGTGATGGCCAACCGATACGCCGCCGGATGCAAGCAGCACGTCGTATTGCAGGCCCTTCGCCAGCTTGGCGCGCAGCTCGATCGGATTGTCGCGGACAATGCCGAGCAGCGTCGGCCGGATACCGAACGCCAGACACTGCGCATACAGCGCATGCGAATTGGCATCGGGGATCCTGTTTTCATCGACCGGCTCGTCGATCCCCTCCAGTTCGTCGCCGGTGGAGAGAATCGCAACCCGGGGGCATGCAAACACAGGCACCTCTTTCCGCTTCACCATGGCCAGAATCGCCAGCACGCCGGGCGTGATTTCCGTCCCCTGTTTCAGCACGACCTCCCCGTCCCGCAGGTTCTCGCCGAGCGGACGGATATTCGCTCCCTGCCGAGGCGGCGTCAGAATCAGCACATCATCGCCGTCGGCCTCGGTATCCTCGACCCGGATCACCGTATCGGCCCCGGCCGGCACCGGCGCGCCAGTCATAATGCGCGCCGCCTTGCCCGGCAACACCTTCACCTGCGGCATCTGCCCGGCCCGGATATCGTCCACCACGCGCAGACGCGCCGGCGCGTCAACCGCAGCCGATTCAATATCGGCGAAACGGACGGCATAGCCATCCATCGCCGACACATCATAGGGCGGATGATTGCGATTGGCCGTCACATCCCCGGCCAGCACCCGCCCCAGCGAATCATGCAGCGCCACCATCTCCACCTTCATTTTCGTCAGATGCGATAAAACAGATGCCTGCGCATCGGCTACAGAACGATATGCCGTCATACTCTCTCCCTGCTCTCAGATCGTGCGAGGCATACTCGCCCGATCGATTCCCCGTTCAACCCCGCCCCCGATCCGGACAACATAGTCGCACGGTTTACCGAGCCATAACAAAATCGCACAAACCTATGAGTCAGCGCGCCAACAGCCATACCCTTTGCCCTCTTTAAATCTAA
>CAYSMR010000089.1:0-7547 GCA_964432195.1 uncultured Zetaproteobacteria bacterium
AACTGCGCATCGATCCCGGAGAATCTGCTCGAATCCGAACTGTTCGGTTATCGCAAGGGCGCCTTTACCGGCGCGGACAAGAATCACAAGGGGTTGCTGGAGGAGGTTGGCGAGGGCAGCCTGTTCCTCGATGAGATCGGTGAAATGCCGTTGTCGCTGCAGGCCAAGCTGCTGCACGTGCTGGACGACGGCACCTTCCGGCCGCTGGGCAGCACCCGCGATCTGCATTTCAAGGGGCGGGTCATCGCGGCGACCAATGTGGGGCTGGAGCGCATGATCGAGGCGCGCAGTTTTCGACAGGATCTCTACTATCGCCTTTCGGTGCTGTCGATCGAGGTGCCGCCGCTGCGCAGCCGGCCGGATGATCTGCTGCCGCTGGCTGAAAACCTCTACCGTGAACTGGCCGCCGAAATGGGGCGAGCGGTGGAGCAGATGCCGATGAGCGTGGCCGAGCAGGTACAGCAGCGGATGTGGCCGGGCAATGTGCGGGAGTTGAAAAACTATCTCGAACGCAGCCTGATTTTCGGCGATGAACGAATTGCCGATGATCTGGATCTGACGCTGAGCGAAGCGATCCGACGTTTTGAGCGCTCATGGGCCGAGCGGGTAATCCGCGATTGCGGCGGTGACAAGGCGGCAGCTGCGAAACGGCTGGGCATCGGACTCTCCACGCTCTATCGCAAGCTTGAGTCAGCAGCCTGAAGCCTCACTATCGGCCTGTGCGGGCAGCCTCTCTTATTTCCGACCACTGATTGCCATACTCATCGATAGAACCGGCACAGTGATCCGCTGATCACTGCTGCAAGCCTATCGGGACGCAGTGCTTACGTGGTGCTGCGTACGATTCCCGAAAACGGGAATAACGCGCAGCCTGGCGGCGGACGCGCCCGCTTTGTACCGCTGTGGACCTCCCCGGCCGCGCCATGTGCTGGTCTGGCGAGGCTGCCCGCCTGAATCATCCCCGTTTGCGGGAATGGCAGGGCACCCCATTCCCGGTTTCGGGAAACTGTGCCATACCCCACCTGCTGTGGTTGTCTCGTAAGTTGTCGTTATTGCTCTGGAAAGTTCGCCAACCTGATTCTGTCGATGATGCGGAAGAGCTGGCCACAAGCTTTCTATGCCTTGGGTATCGCTCTTTTTGCGAGAATAGAAAATGAAATGGAGGGTATGATCCCAATGAAAAAATTAATGATGACTACGGTTGTCGGCGCTTTCACCCTTGTGGGTACGCTCGCATTCTGGGCGAAAGATGCCGACGCGATTCCGGTGTTTGCCCGGAAATACGGTTTGTCGTGTAACTCCTGCCATACGATGTTTCCCAAGCTGAGCAAAATGGGCGTGGCATTCCGCGAGCGCGGATTCCGCTTTGAGCAGGGCAAGGATGATTTCGATATGCAGAACGGGCCGGGCAAGAATGTCGATACCGGTGATGAATCGCCGGCAGCAGTATTCGCCAGCAACTTCCCGTTTACGCTGCGCACCCAGCTGCTCTTCTCCGGCGCCGGACCGATTGCTGATGCGAACGATCAGCCGGTAATGCCTGGCCATCGCATGGGCATGCTCGACGGCGCTCTGACAGCGGATGCGGCCGGCAAATGGACATCCAATAACAAGATCGGTTTCGGTGAACTGGGGCTGATCTCCTCCGGCTCCTATGACAACTTCGCCTGGTGGATCGATGCCAACCAGAACGGCATCGGCATGGCTGAAGGCGTATATGTGTTCAGCGATCTGTTCAAGGTGCGTGTCGGCCGGGTACAGAATGATGTCGGTTACGGCATGACAATGATGTCGCGCAGGCCGCTGGGCTTCGGTGCAGTGGATGCGGCCCAGATGGCTGGCGGCTCGATGCTGATGATGGGCGACGGTATCAGCATTCATGGCACGACCGATGGCGATTCCGGCGTCGGCACGCTCTATAACTTCTCCGCGTTCACCTATGGCAAGAATGGCGACGTGGATGCGCTCGGCAATGCGATTAATATCGCGTTGCAGGGCAAGCGTGGCAGTGCCTACTATGGTCGCGTGGCTCAGGAGATTGCCGGCAACCATATTATCGGTGTCTACGGTTATCGCGCCAGCAACTGGGTCAGCGATGCGATGGGCGGCGAGGCTGCGATGTATATGAATATGGGGGGCGCTGCGCCGATTGGTGGTACCGCCAAGGCGATGCAATTCAGCACTGTTGAGCGTTATGGCGTCGATTTCGCAGTGAACTATGGTGAGCCGCTGCAGCTCTACGGCGCATTCACGTTCGGCAAAAACACCAATCCGGCGACCGGGCAGAAGCTCGATGTGCGAGGCTTTACCGTGGCCGGCGAGTGGGTGATTCGGGATGGCATGCTGCTGGGCGCGAAATGGGATTACAGCCGTTCCGACCTGCAGATGAATACGGCGAAACTGGTGCGGCCGAAGGCAACCCAAAACTATACATTCTACGGCCTCTATCAGGTGGCGCAGAATGTGCAGGGGTTTCTGACCTATACCCAGAGCAATAACATCGTGACCGGGATGGGCATGGCCGGAATGCAGACCGTCGCATTTCAGCAGGGCAGGCTGAATACCTTTATTGCCGGTATCGATATCGCACTGTAACAGCACTGAACGGGGGCTCGGTGGGCCCCCGTTTCTTTTTCGGGCCACGGAGGCAGATATGCATATATCTGACGGCATTACACTGGGTTCCTTTATCGAGGATTCCGTCCACTACCAGAATGAGCAGGTGTATACGCTCTATGGTATCATTTTTCTTGTATTATCAGTGATTTGCGCAGGCTATTATTACTACATTCTGCTGCTGGAACGGCGAGCCCGCGGCAAGGCATCAGGGCCATGAGCGAGTCGCAGGTGATGTTGTTGCTGGGCGCTGGCTTCTGGGTCGTATTTATGCTGGCGTTGATTCTGCGCTATCGCAACAAATAACAGCAGAATTCAAACATTTAGGGGAAGCAGATGAACAGTTTACGGGAAACGATGCAGCCGGTGCGCCACGGCATGGCGATGGCTCTGCTGGCGCTGATTCTGGGCGCGCTGTGGGCGGTCTATATCGCCACGCACCACGAACAACTGCACGGCGGATTTGAACAACAGGAGAGCGCCATCAAACAGGCGGAGATGCAGCGGCATATGCAGGAGATGGATATGTCCGGCATGGCGCTCGGGCATGCGCATCAGCATAGCCACTCCGGCAGTCTGGCGGGTGATGCGATGCAGCGTCTGCTGCGCGGACATATCCACTTTATGGGCATCGGCATTCTGGTGATTACGATGCTGCTTCTGGTTGCCGCAACCCGTCTGAAAGCGTGTTGGAAGGGGTTGTTTGGCTGGACCTTCGGGCTGGGGGCGTTGCTCTATCCGCCGGCCTGGATTCTGATGGGCTTTCGCACGGTGACGCTCGGCCCCGAAGGGGCGGAAGGGAGCGTGTTGTGGCTGTTCGGCCCGGCCGTCGGGTTGCTGATAGGTTCGCTGATTGCGCTGCTGCTGGTGATGCTTGTCGATTATGCAGGCCTGAATAAAAGGAGTCTGGTTGCATGGGCGTTCGAACACTGATTTATCCGTTTCTGGTTGCAGTGCTGTTGCTGGCCGGCGGATGCAGTACGACGGATTCGGCGCCGCCATCCGCCCAATCGGCGCGAGCCGGCATGGATCACAGCAGGGATTTCTATGTCGCGCACAAGGGGATCGGCAAGGGCTATGAACTGATTTTTCATGTCATGCCGGCGCCGGAAGACGACGAATTCAGCCGCAGTCAGTATCACCTGATGGTCAGCGTGTAGCAGAACGGCGTGCCGCTGACCGATCTGACACTCTATTCGGCAGCGAAACATCCGGGCGGTGAGACCGGGGCGGCGCAGCCGATGATACGCATGGGTAACTGGTATATGGCGCTGTATAATCTCAGCCATGAACAGGGCCGGCACTGGTTGCCGGTCTTGTTCGACCGGGAGGGCGAACATTTCAGTTCAGGCATCTACTACCCCGAGCGCCCCTATCACAGACAGCCAGCCGCCGCTTCACACTGATCGCTCCCCGGCGTGCTGACTGCTTGCAGCTATGACAGGCAGTGGCATCATGATCCTGTGCGCCTGATCGATTCCCATTGTCATCTCGATGACCGCCGCTTCGATGCGGACCGGGCTGATGTGCTGGCCCGCTCGCTTGCGGTCGGCGTTGATTGCTGGATTGCGCCGTCGGTTGCGGCGTGCGGCTGGTCCGGGCTGGCTGCGCTGGCGGGTCGTATGGAGGGGGTGAAGCCGGCTTTCGGTTTGCATCCGTGGTTTTGCGCCGAACATGGCGCGGATGATCTGCAACAGCTGGAGGTGCTGCTGCCGCAGGCGGTTGCAATCGGCGAGTGCGGGCTGGATGGCGGGCGCATTGCTCTGGTCGATATGCAGACGCAGCTGCGCTGGTTCCGGGCCCAGCTGGATCTGGCGTTGGCGCATGACTTGCCGGTGATTGTGCACGCCTGCAAAAGCATCGATCCGGTCTGCCGCGAAATCCGCGCCCGCCCCGGCCTGCGCGGCGTCGTGCACGGCTTTACCGGCAGCCGGCAGCAGGCCGAGGCGTTGATCGGGTTGGGTTTTCTGCTCGGCATCGGCAGCGCGATCACGCGACCGCAGAATCGTCGCCTGCAGACGCTGGCCGCCGAACTGCCGCCCGAGGCGCTGCTGCTGGAGAGTGATGCCCCGGATCAGCCGCCGTTTGCCCATCGCGGAGAGCGCAATGAGCCGGCTTTGCTGCTCGAAATTGCCGAACAGCTTGCTACGCTTCGCGCCGTATCGCCGGCCGATCTGGTCCGGCAGTGCAATCTCAATGCGACGGAGTTGTTCAGATTGTGAGCGATGTCCAGGAACGAACGCGAATACTGATCGGCGATGACGGCCTGCAGCGGTTGCAGGACTGCCATCTGCTCATCGTCGGTCTCGGCGGCGTTGGCGGCGCGGCGGCCGAGGCAGTCGCGCGGGCCGGCGTCGGGCGGATGACGATCGTCGATCATGACCGGGTCGGTCTGTCGAATATCAATCGTCAGCTGGTCAGCACGCACGGCGCGCTCGGCCGGCCCAAGGCCGAGGTGATGGGCGAGCGGCTGCGCGATATCAATCCGGCGCTGCAGATCGATGCCCGCGTCGAGTTTCTGGCGCCGGACAATCTCGAGGCGTTCCTGCAGGACGGCGCGTTTGATTACGTGCTCGACTGCATCGATTCGGTGGCCTGCAAGGCGGTGCTGGTGGCCTGCTGCCAGCTGCTCGGGATCCCGATTGCCTCCAGTCTCGGCGCCGGCGGCCGGCTCGATGTGACGCGGGCCGAAATCACCACGCTGGCGCAGACCTATAACTGCGGCCTGGCGGTTAATCTGCGCCGTAAGCTGCGCCGGGCCGGCGCATCGCTCGACTATCCGGTCGTCTTCTCCGGCGAGTATCCGGTCAAGCCGCTGCCGCAGGCGCCGGTCAGCGATAATCCGGAGCATTTGCCGCGAGCGGTCAATGGCACGATCTCCTATATGCCCAATCTGTTCGGCTTTATGCTGGCCGGTTTTGTCATCCGGCAGCTGCTGGAGCGCGAGTCGCAGCCGGCCGGCTGATGCGCCCCGCCTGATGCGTCTGACAGTCGCCTGAGCTAGCTTCGCGCTTATGGATATGGATGCGCTGCATAACGCAGGACAACTCACCACCGATTTCCTGATTATCGGCAGCGGCGCCGCCGGCCTGCTGGCGGCCAGCCGGCTGGCACAGCACGGGCAGGTCATGATCGTCAACAAGGGCACGTTTCAGGACTCCAGCACCTGGTATGCGCAGGGCGGTATTGCCGGCGTATCGTCGGATGACGATTCGATCGAATCGCATGTGCAGGATACGCTGAATGCCGGCGCCGGGCTCTGCCATGAGGATGTCGTGCGCGCGATTGTCCGCCACGGAGCCGAGATTATCGAGGAGCTGGTCGAGATCGGCGCGGGCTTCGACCGCAAGAATGGCGAGCTGCATCTGACCCGCGAGGGCGGCCACAGCAGCCGGCGCATCGCCCACGCTAAGGATGCGACCGGCCGGGCGATCAGCGAGGCGCTGCTGGCGCAGGTCGCGCCGCACCCCAATATCCGCAGGCTCGAGCAGCATACCGCGATCGATCTGATCACAACCCGCCATCTCGGCAAGGGGCGTCAGCCGCGCTGCCTCGGGGCCTATCTGCTCAACTCGGAAGGGGCCGTGATATCGGTTGCCGCCCGACAGACGGTTCTGGCCACCGGCGGTGCCGGCAAGATCTATCTCTATACCTCCAATCCGCATGCCGCCTCCGGCGACGGCATCGCAATGGCGTGGCGGGCCGGTTGTTCGGTGATGAATATGGAGTTTATCCAGTTTCACCCGACCTGCCTGTTTCACCGCCAGGGCTCGAATATGCTGCTCTCCGAGGCATTGCGCGGTGAGGGGGCGCAGCTGGTCGACCGGAACGGCCGCCGTTTCATGCCCGATTACGATGCGCGCGGCGAGATGGCCCCGCGCGATGTGGTTGCGCGGGCGATCGATCATGAAATGAAAAAACAGGGCGTGGACTGCATGTATCTGGATGCGCGGCCTATCGGTCGCGCTGCGATTGTCGATCATTTCCGTAATATCCATGCCCGCCTGCTGGAGCTCGGGCTGGATATGACAGTCGAGCCGGTGCCGGTCGTGCCGGCGGCCCACTATCTCTGCGGCGGCGTGCGCGCCGATGTGCGCGGGCGGACCGATCTGGCCGGGCTCTATGCGATCGGCGAGACGGCCTGCACCGGCCTGCACGGGGCCAACCGGCTGGCCAGCAACTCGCTGCTGGAATGCCTGGTGATGGCCGACTACTGCGCCGCCGACGTATTGCAGCAGCCGCAGCAGGCGCAGCAGCCGGTGCCGGCCTGGGATGATTCGGGCATTGTGCCGGAGAGCGAACGCATTCAGATCAAGCAGAACTGGGACGAGATCCGTGCGACGATGTCGCACTATGTCGGCATTGTGCGTTCAGATGAACGACTGCGGCGGGCGCGGCGCAGGCTGCGTCTGATTCAGGACGAGATCGCATCCTACTACTGGAAGCATCCGGTCAGTCAGGATCTGCTGGAGCTGCGAAATCTGGCGCTGGTGGCCGAACTGATTGTGCGCAGCGCCCAGCGCCGTCATGAGTCGCGCGGTCTGCACTACTCGACCGATTATCCGGCCATGGCCGCGCAGGCCGTGGATACCGTGCTCAGGCCGGACGAGCTGTGAGGAACTGCCTGCATTTCCGCATTCAGGGCCGCGTGCAGGGCGTCGGCTTTCGCTACTATACGCAAATCGAGGCGCGTCGGCTGGGAGTGGTCGGCTGGGTGCGCAATCTGCTCGATGGTAGCGTTGAGGCGATGATCGGCGGCGAGCCGGAGGCGCTGGCGGCGATGCAGGCCTGGCTGCGGCACGGGCCGGATCTGGCCAGGGTGGACGCAATCGAATGTTCTGCTGGTCATTTGCCGGATAACTGCAATGATTTTCGCATTGTCTGAGCGGGCCGGGTTACGGCGTTTACGCTGCGGTTCAGATTTTGGAGGT
>CAYSMR010000090.1:0-7435 GCA_964432195.1 uncultured Zetaproteobacteria bacterium
ATATCTCCCAGATCGCAAACCATCGCGTCGAGAAGGTCTCCGACGAGCTGAAAGAGGGTCAGGAGGTGCGCGTCAAGGTACTCGATGTGGACCGCAACGGCCGTATCCGCCTGTCGATGAAGGCACTGCTCGAGGAGAACGCCGAGAGCTGATCCCGACATCGGCTCAAACAGCAACATCTAGGGGTGAGCGTAAGCTCACCCCTTTTTTATTTTCTCCGATAAGCAGGATGTAGGTAAGCAACACTGCTGGCCGCTCAGCCGGGCATCTGCCTGTAGAGTTGCGGATCGAATGGCGGCAGTTTGCCGCCAGCGCGAATACGAAATCCGGCAGCGACATGGCGCGCGGCCAGCGCGACGACCCGAAACAGATCGTTCCGACTCTGTTCTGCATGCTTCACCAAGTCAGAAAAGTCATGGTAAACCAATGGAGAGCGCGGCGATTCCAGCGCATTGGTCCGACCGACATTCAGCTCCATCAGCCTCAGCGAGGCGAGATCCATGCCGATTGCAAAGCGATCGCTATAGAGCACATGACGGCTCTTCGGATCGATCAGTTCCGCCTGCACGAACAGGGATGGTTTGAACGGCCGTCTCAAACTGCCGGACCAGAATCCCATCTGCTTGAGCTGGATACGCAGAATCGCATCGGTGCGCCGCAGCAGCGACCGCTGCTGTTGTTTATAGTAGGACCAGTAATCCAGCTGTGATGTGCCGACACTGTAACCACGCTGCTGCAATGCCTGCGCCAGCGTATCGGCAAACAGCTGCAGGCATTGCTCATATACCGGACCGGCACTCTGCTTGTAGTCGTAGGCATTCTTCGCAACAACCATCGTATCGAGCACCATGCCGGAGCTGCCCATCACCGCAAACACCGGGTTCAGGCGGCGAATCAGCAAAATATGATCCACCTCCAGCCGGGCCAGATCGATCCGGTTCACATCGGCCTGCAGTTCCGGCTGCAGCGGTTGCTTGACGAGGCCGCATGCGCACAGCAGCGCCAGCGGTAGCAGCACTGCCCTTCTGACCACCGCAACACGCTGTACGCCTGACCCGTATGCCATCCGGCCGATCTCCTATCAGGCGTCGTCGGACAGATGCCGGTGCAGCCGGCGGATCTTCAGGATGTCGGCAAACATCTTCAGCGGTTCAATCAGGATGCGGACCCGGGAGTTCGGATCATTGATCCACTGCACCGGTATCTCGGCGACCCGATAGCCCATACGTCCGGCCAGATAGAGCAGCTCGGCATCGAAACTGAACCCGTCTAGTTGCTGGCGGCTGAAGATCCGTCTGGAGGCCTCAGCGGTGAATGCCTTGAAACCGCACTGCGTGTCAGCCATATCAATGCCGGTCGCCATACGCATCAGCCGATTGAAACCCTTACCCATATATTCGCGCAGCGGCGACTGGGCCTGCCGGATATCCGAATCCGGATGCTGGCGTGATGCGATCACTATATCGGCATCACCGGCCGGGCGCAGCAATGGCAGCGCCTTCTCAATCTCCCGGATATGGGTGGAGTGGTCGGCATCCATAAACAGATGGATATCGCCGTTTGCAGCCAGCATGCCACGCCGGACCGCAGCGCCCTTACCCATATTCTGCGGCTGCCTGAGCAGCCGCAACTCCGGCATCCGCAGCTGCTCAACCCGCTCGCAGCCGTCATCACTGCTGCCATCATCGACAACAATGATTTCAAACTGATCCGGCATATGCCCGGTCAGCCACGCATGCGCATCCGCCAGCGTCGCAGGCAGGCGCTGCGCCTCGTTATAGGCCGGAATAATCACCGACAGTTTCATGATCCTTTCACTCCATCCGGCCGTATTGTCTGTTTCATATTCATCAGATACATCAGAAACCCGCCCTGATCGATCAGCGGCGTCCGGCCGGCAAGCCACGGCAGGTCGCGCAGCGATTCGCTGCGCAGGATCAGGGCATAGGGCTGTTGTCGACTGTGCAACAGAGCCTGACCGGCGCTGTTCAGCACCGGCCGGTAGCTGCGTTTCGAACGAAACGAGATCGACGGAAAATTGAGATTGTAGCTGAATACCGGCGTCGTTTCCGGCAGCGCCGCAACCGCCTCGGCGATACGCATCTGCGGCCCCTGCGCCAGTTTACCGGCAAAACCGCCGACCGGAATCAGCAGCGCCGATTGCAAAATCAGGCCGGCCACAATCATGCTGCGCATTGCATGTCTGCTGCACCATAAATAGACAAGTGCAGCCAGCAGCAGCATGCCGCCGAGCGTGATTTCAAGACCGGGCCGAATATCCTGACTCAGGACGGCAACGGCACGCGGATGATGCACCAGCGACATCAGCAGCGGATAGATCAGCGGCGCGCAGATCAGCGCCAGCGCTAACGGCAGCAGAATTACAGCACTGATGCGCTGAATGCGGCGAAACGCATCCGTCCGTCCGGCATAGCGCTGCCAGGTCACGGCGATGGCCAGCGCAATCGCCGGATACATGCTGGAGATATAGTGCGGCAGCTTGGTCTGGGCCAGCGTAAACAGCACAAACACCACGCCCGCCCAGATCAGGCAGAAGCGGATCAGCGCCGGCATCGCCTCCGCGCTGCAGCGCGACCACTGGCGTAGCAGCCACGGCGTCATCGCCAGCCACGGCAGCACCGAAATCGCGAATACGATGATATAATAATGCCAGCGCCCGCCGTGCCCCTGCATCGGGTTCATCGCCCGGCCTATATTCTGTACGACAATGAATTCATACAGGAATCCGGGACCATGCTCGATCAGGATCATCAGATACCACGGCGTTGCGGTCAGCAGAAACAGCACAATCGCCCACAGCCACGGCAGCTGTCGAAACATCTGCTTCAGCTCGCCGGCCAGCAGGCGTTCGATGACGATAATCAGGACCGGCACGACAACGCCGACCGGGCCCTTGATACTGACCGCCGCGCCGATCATTGCCGCGCACCAGAGCGCATCGCGATCCCGACCCGATTGCATCCAGCGCCAGTAGTTCAGCAGCGCGGCGGCGATAAAGAAATTCAGCACCGCATCCAGAATCGCCGCATGGGCCAGCAGCCCGACCTCCAGCATCGAGAAAAAGACCAGCGCCGCCGTCACACCGAAACGAGCCGAATAGAGATCCCGGCCGAAGCGGAACAGTATCAGCACCGTGGCCAGCGTGAACAGCGCCGACGGCAGCCGCGCCGCCCACGCATTCTGCCCGAACAGCGAAAAACAGATATCCATCATATAGTAGGTGAACGGCGGCTTCTCAAAGAACTGCATGCCATTGGCCGTTGGCACGATCCATTCACCCAGCCGCATCATATCGACGGCGGTCTGGGCATAGATCGTTTCGTCATAGTCAAACAGCGGCGCCAGACCCAGCGTCGGCAACACCAGTACTGCCCAGAGAGCCGCCAGAAGCCACGGATAATAGCGGGCAGGGATATCAGCAAGTCGATTCATTGCGCGCAATATAGCATCTTTACTCTCAGGGCCTATCCCCGATTCGCCCGCGCCGAACCGCCTGCCGCGCTACAGGCCGCCGCAGTCGCCTTTGCATCCGGACAGCCTGCTGGATATGCTGCGTTTATGATTCGCACCTCACTGCTGCTGTGCTGGCTGAGTATCGCCGCCTTCATCCTCCCGGCTGTTGCGCCGGCGGCCACCCAGATCTATTTTGTCCGCCATGCCGAAACGATGGGCAACCTTACCCATCGCCACACGCATCAGAACGATCGCACGCTGTCGCCGCAGGGACGCCGTCAGGTTGCCGCGCTAACCCGAAAACTGGCTCGGCTCGATTTCGACCACATCATCACCAGCCCAAAATATCGCGCCCTGATCACCATTCTTCCCTATCTGAAAACGCATCATCTGCGCGCCGAAATCTGGCCGGGGCTGGCCGAATGCTGCTGGCAGAAACAGCGACAGAGCGGCGGCCACCGCCCCGGCCGCGGCGACGCGATCCGGCTGGATGCGACAATGCGCCCCTACTTCATCTTCCCCGATGCCGATGCGAAATATTTCCTGGCCACGCGCGGCTATGGCGACGGGATGATGCAGATCTTCATGACCGCCGACCGGATCAGACAGCGCTTCGCCGGCACCGACCAGCGCATTCTGATCGTCGGCCACTACCATGCCGGCAGCCGTCTGATTGAAATCCTGCAGGGGCTGGAGCCGACCGGCCGTTACCGCATCGGCAATACACAGCTCCTGCATCTGCGTGAAAACAGAGACGGCTCCTTTACGCTGCTGAACGATACGCAATGAACAGCGCCGCGCGATTCCGGAGCGCTGCCGCGCTCGCGCTCTGCTGTTTCATTCCCCCGGCGCAGGCCGGCCCGACGCAGCAGTGTCTGCAATACTACTACAGCCACGCCTACGCCAAAGCCCTGCCCTACTGCATCGCATCAGCCGACGGCGGCGACAGCCAGTCGCAGTATGTGCTCGGGCTGATGTACAGCGAAGGGCTCGGCGTCAAACGTAATAATGCAGAGGCGGTCAAATGGCTGCGCCGGGCCGCGGAGCACTCCTATGCCGCAGCGCACTACAAACTGAACAGACTGGAGCAGCAGCCTGCACCCGATCCCGCCGTACAACGCATACTGAAAGCCGGACGCGCGGCGCGTTCGACTACGCCAGCCCCCATCCCATCCCCGATGGCCCCGCGCGCAGTTGCGCGACCTGCACTGCCGGCTAATATTCCAACAGCCTTGCAAGCCCCCCCAACGACCGATCCAGGGGGCGATCCAACGGCTGCCGCAACCGCGGCGCCCGCCCGCCCGACTGCACCGACCGGGACCGTCACGACCGAACGCAGCACACTGCAGACAACAGCGCAGGATGAACCGATACAATTGCCGCGTCCTGCCGACAGCACCGCAGATCCGGCCGCGGACACGCAGCTCGCCTCCCTGCCCACTCCGGCAATACGGCCTGAACCGATCGGCAAACAGGCCGGTCGCAACGCCAAGCATCACGCCGCAGCGACAGATTCGCCCCCGGTTGACCCGAAAGCGGAATTCCAGCGTCATCTCGTTGCTGCCAAACAGGGTAATGTCGATGCCCGTTTCCAGCTCGGTCTCGATTATCTGCACGGACGCGGCATCGAGCGGAGTGAATCGCGCGCCGGCGCCCAGTTCAAGCAGGCCGCCAGAGAGCGGCACGCCGATGCGGCATACTATCTGGGCATGATGTACTATCACGGTCGCGGCGGCCTGTTCCGCAATCACAAACGGGCCATCACCTGGCTGACCCGGGCAGCCGGGCGCGGCGTCGCCGATGCGCAATATGCGCTCGGCCTGATCCATGCCAATGGCGACGGCGTCAAACAGGACCAGGCCGCCGCACTGCGCTGGTGGCAGATGGCGGCAAAACAGCGCCATCCGCAGGCGCTGCACAATCTGGCTGTCATGTACCTCAAAGGCATCAGCGCCCCGCCCGATCGCGACCGGGCGCTGCGTCTGTTTATCGCCGAAGCCGAGCAGGGCGATGCGCAGGCGCAGTTCAATCTTGGACGCCTCTACAGCGAGGGCAAATGGTTCGAGACCAGCATCAGCGACGCCGCCCACTGGTTCTATCTGGCCGGCGAGCAGTGGCTGGCCGCCGGCCGACGCGACAGGGCCGAACAGGCGCTGAGCAGTCTGCGCCGGCTCACAGATGCGACCGAGCAGCAGGTCGCGCCGGAGCTGGCTGCGCGCCTGAGTGAACGCATCAGCCGCCTCAACAGGCGCTGAACACAAGCCTGCGAGACGCATTTCCGTTTGCGCAGATTGACATAACGCACGCCCTGCAGCGCTCACACCACAACAGCGCTTGCCCAGCCGGCGCGATGACGGCATGCTCATTGCGATGTTTTCAGAAGCCGCCAATCCGACCACGACCTTTATCATCGCCGTGATCGTCGCCACGACAGCGCAGATCCTGGCCAGTCGTTTCCGCTTCCCGCCGATTCTGCTCTGGCTGCTAGCCGGCATGGCGCTGGGACCGTACGGCCTGCATCTGCTACATGTCGAGGCGATCGGACCGGCTCTGCACAGCCTGATCGAACTCGGGCTGGCAATCATCCTGTTCGAGGGCGGCCTGAACCTGAATCTGAAGGCGCTGAAGGAGAACGGCTGGGTCGTCGGACGACTGGTGTTGATCGGACCGATCCTGACAATGCTGATCGGCGGCGTCGCGGCCCACCTGCTGACCGATATGGACTGGCTGCTGGCGCTGCTGTTCGGCGCGCTGGTCTCGGTCGGCGGTCCGACCGTGATTCTGCCGATCGTGCGCCAGATGCGGCTGGGGCGCAATATCAGCCACGTTCTGACAGCCGAGGCGATGCTGATCGACGTAATCGGCGCAATTCTGGCCATTGTACTGCTGCAAGTGGCGCTGACGCTGAATATGAGCGCCGGCGTCATTGCCCAGGATATCCTCTACAAAATCGCCGTCGGCGCAGCCCTCGGCGTCGCCGGCGGCCGGCTGCTGGCCTGGCTTCTGACCAGCGCATGGGCCCGCGATTTCGAAATCCGCTCGGTGCTGACGCTGACCGGCGCATGGGGCATCTTTCTGCTGGCCGATACGGTCAGCGCCCAGGCCGGCCTGCTGGCGATGCTGATGATGGGCGCGGTGCTGCAACGCATGGAAGTGCACGACATCCAGCGTCTGAAACACTTCAAGGGCAGCCTGTCGATGCTGCTGATCTCGCTGCTGTTCGTGCTGCTGGCCGCGAATATGGATCTGTCGGTCATGCTCGACTATCTCTGGCCCGGGCTGCTGCTGTTCGTCATTCTGGCGCTGGTCGTGCGGCCGCTGATTGTCTGGCTGTCGACGATCGGCAGCCGTTTGAGCCGCCCGGAGAGCCTCTATCTGGCCGGCATGGCGCCGCGCGGAGTTGTCGCAGCCGGTATTACGTCGCTGTTCGCGATCATTCTGCAGGAGCGCGGCTATGCCCAGAGCGATATGCTGATGGCGCTGGTCTATATTATTATTATCGTCTCGGTGCTCGGCTACAGCCTCGGCGCCGCGCCGCTGAAACGCTGGCTGGCGATCGACGGCGGCGACGACCGCTCGGTGCTGATTATCGGCGGCGGCCAGATCGGATCGGAGGTCGGCCGCGCCCTCGGAGAGGATCGCGAGGTGCGCTTCCTCGATCTGAATTCGGAGGTGATCAGCAGCCTGAAGCACTCCGGCTACGACGCGGTCTGCGGCAATGCGCTGGATCCGCTCTACTGGGAGATTATCCATGCCGAGGAGATCGGCTGCACGCTGATCATGACCGGCTCCTCCGATCACAATCTGCTGATTGCGCGGCTGGCGCACGAGAATTTCCATATTCCGGAGATCTATGTCACGCTGCAGGAGCATGACGAAGAGAAGCATGCCAGCATGATCCATCAGCTGCAGGCGCGCCGCCTGTTCGCCAAGCCGTACAATTTTACCTACTGGAACGATC
>CAYSMR010000091.1:0-7432 GCA_964432195.1 uncultured Zetaproteobacteria bacterium
GCGGCGATCGCTGCGGGCGTTAATGCTCAGTCGGGCGCAAAGCGCCGGTTGATCCAGTCGCCGATATCGCGGATCTCCACAGGGCAGACATTGTGCTCCATCGGGTAGCTGCGCCACTCCACCTGATAGCCCAGCGACTTCAGTCTGCGCCGGCCGGCATCGCCGAGCGCAAACGGCACGACCGGATCGTGAACGCCGTGCGCGATAAACAGCGGCGTGGCGCGGGATGCGTCGGTGAAACGGTCGCACTCTTCGGGCAGCAGCAGATAGCCGGAGAGCGCGATAATACCGGCCAGCGCCTCCTGCTGGCTCAGGCCGACATGCAGTGCCATCGCGGCGCCCTGAGAGAATCCGGCCAGAATGATCCGTTTGGCGGCAATGCCGCGCATCTGCTCCTGCTCGATCAGCAGCCGGATATTGGCGGCGGAGTCGGCAATGCCGACGCGATCGCGTTCGACGCCGAGATCGGTCTGCTTGATATCGTACCAGGCCGGCATGATATAGCCGCCATTGAGTGTGACCGGCATGCTCGGCGCATGCGGAAAGATGAAGCGGACGCCCAGATCGCTGCGCAGGCCGAGCTGCGGCACAATCGGTTCGAAGTCATGGCCGTCCGCACCGAGGCCGTGCAGCCAGATGACAACGGCATCGGGATTCGGCCCGGTTTCTACGGTTTCGTGTGGAAGGGGAGAGAGGTTCATGGCGCGATTATGCCATTGATGCGCCAGCCCCCGCCAGTGTCAGCGCTGTGCAGCCGCCGTTGGGCCGGTTATGCTAAGCGCAATTAGGGAAACGCTGATTAAAGGCATCCTGCCTGTAATCAGCCCGGAAAGGTAAAAGCGCGGTTTTGCCTTTCCTTACAAATCGACCACTTACCTGATCGATTTGGCAGGCCATGGATGGCCTGCAAGGAAACACTGATTTAATCAGTGCTTCCTTAGGGAGGGGCGATGGCGGATCGGAAACAGCGCTGGCAACAGGTGGAGCAGCCGGCCGAGGGGGAGGTGGTCTGCTTTGAGTTACAGTGCTCACTGCGTCTGCCGGACGGGCGCTGCATCGAGATGCAGGAGCAGGGCTTTGTGATCTGTTATCAGGGGCGTCTGCAGGCATGGCGTAATCACTGTCCGCATGCCGGCTCGCCGCTGGACTGGATTCCGGGCCGCTTCTTCAGCGATGACGGCACCGAGCTGGTCTGCCATACCCACGGCGCCCGTTTCGATCCGCTCTCCGGCGCATGTCTGGCCGGCCCGTGTCCGCGCGGTCTCTATGCGCTGCCGCTGCGCGAGCAGGGAGACGTGATCCTGGTGCCCCGCCGCATTGATGTGGTCAACGGCTGACGGATAGTCAGCTGTGCCGGGGCCGGTTTATCGCATCGGCGGCACGGGCCAGAAAGTCCATATGATCCAGCCCGAAAAACATTTCGCTGCGCCGTCCGGGAGCAGATAAATGTCGGCACGCCGAATGCGCCGGCCTCCAGCGCCTGCACGGTGATCTGCTCGAGCCGGTCATCCTGCCGCTTCAGCCACGCTCTCGACAGATCGTATTGCGCCGCGACCTGCTGCAGCCAGTCCGGCCTGATCGGATCGATGCGGCCGGACCAGATGGCCTCGAATACGGCCAGCGAAAAACGGGCGCGATCGTCGCCATCCAGCGCGATACGCATCGCCGGCCGACTGTCGAAACTGCCCGGTCGGATCATGCGAAACGGCACCTTCAGAAACTCGGTCCAGCGTTTCAGATCGCGCAGGCTGTAGATCGCCTTGTTGCGGATCATCGTCGGCGGCGTATTGCCGGAGAGCTTGATCAGTTTGGGCAGGTTGACCGGCAGCCATACGAAGCGCGCATTGTGCTCGCGGCTGAAGGCATCCAGCCGGGTTGCGGTCAGATAGCTGTAGGGGCTGATAAAATCGAAATAGAAGTCGATGACGGGTCCGGATTCACTCATGTTTGCTCACATACCCCTGCGGCCGGATGGCGACGCTGTTTTTGATGCGGGTGCATATCTGACCGTCGGCCCGTAGATAACGCATCTCGAAGCATGGCGTTGCGCGACCATGGCTGTCCAGTTCGGCCGCGATCGCCTGCGCCTGCGCGGGCGGAAAATCGAACTGCAGTATCAGATCGGAGTTGCCGGTGCGGATAAAATCAAGCGACAGTCGCTGCGTGGCCACGCGGTAGCCCGGAAAGCGCTTCAGACAGGCCAGCGCCGGCACCGGATCGGCCAGGCAGGCCTGATAGCCGCCGAACATATTGCCGGCCGCATTGGCGCTGACCCAGTTCAGCGGCAGCCGGATGCGCGCCATGCTCCAGTCGTCAGCCAGTTCAAGCACCTTGACGCGCATCAGCAGGAACGGCGGATAGAGCTCGAAGCGGCGACGGGCCGAGAGGCAGCCGAGCTTGCTTAACAGATACAGATTGCTGCGCATGGCTCCTCCATCTCCGGTGATATTGGCGGCGGTCGCCGGATTGCGCCCGCAGGAGCGCCGCCGGCCAGCGGATCAGTCGGCTGCGCGGGCTGCGGCGATTGCGGCCATATTGACAATGTCGTCGACGCTGGCGCCGGTCTGCAGCACATGCGCCTGCTGCGGCAGGCCGAGCAGGATCGGTCCGATCGCGGTGCCGCCGCCGAGCTCCCGCAGCAGCTTGTAGGCGATATTGCCGGCCTGCATCGTCGGGAATACCAGCACATTGGCCGGCTCCATCAGCTTGCTGAACGGATACTGGCCGAGGATCGCGCCGTTGACGGCCGTGTCGGCCTGCATTTCGCCGTCGACGATCAGGTCTGGATGCGATTCGTGCAGGATGCGGGTCGCCTCGGCGACCTTTTCGGTTTCCGGATGATCGACGCTGCCGAAGTTGGAGAACGAGAGCATCGCCACGCGCGCGTCGCAGCCGAGCGACACGGCCGTATCGGCTGCCAGCGCGGCCAGTTCGGCCAGCTGCTGTGCATGCATTTCGACATTGACCGTGCAGTCAGCCAGGAAATAGGCGCTGTTTTCCATAATCATCAGATACATGCCATACACATGGTGATGGCGGCCGCTGCTGTCGTGGCCAAGCACGGTCAGGATCGGGCGCAGCACATTCGGATAGTGGGCGGTGCGCCCGGAGAGTACGCCGTCGGCAAAGCCCTGACGGACCAGCATCGCGCCGAGCACGTTGATATCGTTGCGCAGAGTCTTGGCGGCATCGTCGGGCAGCACGCCGTGACGTTTGCGGTCGTCGTAGTAGGCGCGCGCCAGTTCCGTGAAGCGCGCATCTTCCAGCGACGGGTCGATCAGTTCGATATCGCCGGTCTCCAGCTGGGCGGCCGCGCAGACGCACTCCACCTTGTCGCGGCGGCCGATCAGGATCGGCGTTGCAATGCCGCTGTCGCGCATATCGATGGCGGCGCGGATCACTGTCTCATCCTCGCCCTCGGGCAGCACCAGCCGGATCGGATTGGCCTGCGCCTTGTCCATGATCATGCGCATAAACAGGCGTGAGGAGTCGATGCGGCCGGCCAGTTCGTGAGTATAGGCTTGCGCATCGGTCAGCGGCTTGCGCGCGACGCCGGATTCGGTGGCGGCCCGCGCCACGGCGACCGGCACGACCTCGATCAGCCGCGGATCGAATGGCTTGGGCAGGATATAGTCCGGGCCGAAACGCAGCTCATTAACGCCGTAGGCCTTCAGCACCGAAGCCGGTACATCCTGTCGGGCCAGTTCGGCCAGCGCGTGGACGGCGGCGACCTTCATCTCCTCATTGAATGTCGTGGCGCGCGCATCCAGCGCGCCGCGGAATAGGAACGGGAAGCCGAGGACATTATTGACCTGATTGGGGTGGTCGGAGCGGCCCGTCGCCATGATCAGATCCTTGCGCGTGGCCATGGCCAGATCGTAGGCGATTTCCGGATCGGGGTTGGCCATCGCGAAGATGATCGGGCGCTCGGCCATGCTCAGCAGCATGTCGGGATCGACCATATTGCCCTGCGACAGACCGATAAACACATCCGCGCCGTTCATTGCCTCGGCCAGCGTGCGCTCGGGGCGATCGGTGGCGAAATACTGCTTGTGTGGCGGCAGCTCCTCATCGCGATCATTGGAGATCACGCCCTTGCGGTCGAGGAACAGGATATTCTCGCGTCTGGCCCCCAGCTGCTCGATCAGCTTCATGCAGGCGAAGCCGGCAGCACCCGCCCCGAGGCAGACGATGCGTACGTCGCCGATCTGCTTGTTCTGCAGAATCAGCGCGTTCAGGAATGCCGCTGCCATAATCACGGCCGTGCCGTGCTGATCATCGTGCAGGACCGGGATATTCATCCGCTTTTTCAGCTCTTCCTCGATAATGAAGCACTCCGGCGCCTTGATATCCTCGAGGTTGATGCCGCCGAAGGTCGGCTCCATGCGCGCGATCGTCTCGACGATGCTCATCGGGTCGCTCTCATCCAGTTCGATATCGAAGACGTCGATATCGGCGAAGCGCTTGAACAGCACCCCCTTGCCCTCCATCACTGGTTTGCCGGCCAGCGCGCCGATATTGCCGAGGCCGAGGACGGCGGTGCCGTTGGTGACCACGCCGACCAGATTGGCGCGCGACGTGAACTCATCGGCCAGTTCGGGATTGTCGGCAATCGCCAGGCAGGGCTCGGCCACGCCCGGTGTATAGGCCAGCGCCAGATCGCGCTGGGTCAGGCAGGGCTTGGTCGGTTTGATGCTGATCTTGCCCGGCGTGGGCGAGCGGTGATACTCGAGTGCTTCCTTGCGCAGTGTCTCTTTAGGCATTAGTTACCCCTTTTTATATGCTGCTGACTGCTCCGGCAGCAGTCAGTCCGATCAGGCAGTGGCCATTGCGTACGCGGCAGGCACTTGCGCGCCGGCAGGCCGTTCACGCCCTGCATCGAAGCGGCGGCGCGCATCGACTGGATGCGGCCATGCTAACGCCCGCTTGCGGCCGGGTCATGGAGGGATTGATGAGAATTGGATTTGCAGGGGCCGGTGCGATCGGCTGCCACTACGGCAGCCGGCTGTTTCAGGCCGGATTCGATGTGCAGTTGTTGGCGCGCGGAGCCCATCTGGCCGCGCTGCAGGCGCGAGGCCTGCGTCATGAATCGGGCGCTGTGGTACGCAATGTGCCTCTTCCTGCGAGCGGCGATGCCGCCGCGCTGGCGGAGTGTGCGGTCGTGCTTCTGAGCTGCAAGATAACTGCGCTGCCGGCGCTGCTCGCAGCTCTGCGACTGCGCCCGGATGCGCTGCTGGTGACGCTGCAGAACGGCGTGGAAGCGCCGGATCTGGTTGCGCAGGCCTGCCCCGGCCATGCCGTTGCAGCCGGCTCCGCCTTTATCGGCGCGCGGCTGGAGCACCCCGGCCACCTGATTCATTCGGCCGCAGGCGGCCTGCGCCTCGGGTTGTGGCGGGCTGGTTCCGGTAGCGAGCATCTGGATGTCCTGCTGCAGGCCTTCGCAGAGGCCGGCGTGCCGATCGGGCAGACGCGCGATCCGCAGGCGATGCTGTGGCGCAAGCTGCTGTGGAACTGCGGCTTTAATGCGATCACGGCGATCAGCCGTCGTTTCGCCCGCGAGATTGCGGCAGATGCGCGCACGCTGGCTGTCGTGCGCCGGGCAATGGAGGAGACGGTCGCGGTTGGCGGCGCGCTGGGGGTTGCGATTGATGCGGCCGATATCGCCGCCCATATCGAGACGACACTGACGATGGGGCCGGTCAAGACGAGCATGTGGCAGGATATCGAGGCCGGGCGTCCTACTGAGATCGATTTTCTCAACGGCTATATTGTGCGACAGGCCGATGCGCTGGGTCTGGCTGCGGATACGAACCGGACGCTGGCGGCGCTGGTGCAAGCGATTGAGCGCCGCAGTGCGGCTGTGTCAATCTGATTCAGTTGGCAAAAATGTGATCCGGATCACATATTTTTCCTGGCCCCCTCGGGCATCGTCGTAGCATATCAAACGCGGAGGTTGGCCATGGCATCGATTCATCATCTCGACCATCATCACAAGGCGCTGTTCAGTGAAGAGATCCGTCGCAAACTCTCGTTCGCGCTGTTGAGCCTGACCGGCGTGGCCTGTATCACGCTGCTGTTCCTGCTCGGGCGCAGCTTGTAACAAATATCCGGGCAGTGCTGAAGCGATCAGCGCTGCCCGGTGGTTCTCATCAGCCGCAGACCCGGGAGATGCGCTCCCGGCATTGCTCTTTTTGATCCTTCCTTGATAACGGCCGGTCATGCTTGGCGCGGAACTGCCGGGCCAATCCGCGTTTCCTCACTCGAGTGGTTCGGGGACGCCGAGACGGTAGCCCTGTGCGGCATCGATGCCGAGCTCGTGCAGGCTGGCGAGTTCGGCATCAGTTTCGACATGCTCGGCGATCACCCGGATATCCAGACCATGCGCAATATCCATGATCGTGTGCAGGAAGAAACGATTGTCGCTCTCGCTGTCGATATGGCGCGTGAAACTGCCGTCGATTTTGAGCGCGTCGAGCTGCAGCTGTCGCAGATTCCGGAATGCGCTCAGGCGCGTGCCGAAATGTTCGATGACCACCCTGGCGCCGTGCCCGTGCAGCGCCGATATCAGCGTTTTAACGGCATCGGCATGTTGCAGCAGCGCATATTCGTTGATCTCCACATAGATCCGGTCGGCGATCTCCGGCAGCGCGGCAAGATGGCTGTCCAGCCATGAGCGGAAGCGATCGCTGCAGATTGAGCGGGTCGAGAGATTGACGCCGAGGCAGCGGGACGGAGCGCGCTGCAGCAGGTCGGTGGCCATTGTGATGATATGGCGATCCAGCTGTTCATGCATATCGACGCGTTCGGCCATCGCTGCAAACAGGGCCGGAGAGAGCGGCTCTGCGCCATCACTCGGCGCATCGATGCGGATCAGCAGTTCGTGATAGAGCACATCGCCCGTCGTGGAGAGTGATTCAACCGGCTGCGCCATCAGGTGGATGCGACATTCCCCGAGCACATTGCTGATCAGCTGCCGCCACGCTTCGTTGCCGAGTCCGGCGTCGCTGTCATCCTGGATGATGCAGGTATTGGCGCCCTTCTGTTCTGCCCGCGACAGCGCCGCATCGGCGCTGGCCAGTACCGCGCCGGGCCGGCTCTGTTCGCTGAATGCGGCGATGCCGGCATGGGCGATATCGTCGATCTGCAGCGTGGCGGCCAGATCATTCAGTCCGGCGCTTAGCGCCGCGCCGAAGGCGGTAGCAGCCTGTCTGTCGAGCAGGGGCAGCAGAACGGCGAAATCGGTGCCGGTGATGCGCGCGGCCGCCGCATGCGGATGCGCATCGCCGAGGCGCGTCAGCAGTGCTGCGATCCCGGTCAGCAGCTCGCTGCCGGCCTGATGGCCGAAGCGGCGGTTATAGTTGGCCAGATCAACGATGCGGACTACGGCCAGCGCGCCGCTGCCGCCGCTCTCGCGGTCGCGGATGATATGTTC
>CAYSMR010000092.1:0-7405 GCA_964432195.1 uncultured Zetaproteobacteria bacterium
CTGCCCGTGTACTTCACCGGCTCAGTGTGAATACTTACGCTTAAAATAATATATTCAGGATCACCATTATGAGCGTAGAACTGCTGGTCAATGTGGCGCCATTCGAGACGCGCATCGCGCGCATCGAGAACGGACAGCCGGAAGAGATTTATATCGAACGCGAACGCGGCCTGAAGGGCAATATCTACAAGGGGTGCGTGCAGCGCGTGCTGCCGGGCATCCAGGCTGCCTTTGTCGATATCGGCATGGAGAAGGCCGGCTTCCTTTATGTCGGCGACATCGCCACCGCCAAACAGAACGACGACGGCCTCTCCGACGCGATGGAGCATGCCGATGATGCCGAAAACAACGGCGAAAACATCGAACAGGGAGCGCCGCAGCGGCGCAACTCGCCGCCGATCTCGACGCTGCTCAAGGATGGTCAGGATCTGATGGTGCAGGTCTCGCGCGAACCGATCGCCTCGAAGGGGCCGCGCCTGACCAGTCAGATCGGCCTGCCCGGCCGCTATCTGGTCTATCTGCCCAATCTCGACCATATCGGCATTGCGCGCCGCCTCGAGGACCCGGACGAGCGCGAGCGGCTGCTGAACATCTGCAAATCGATGAAGCTCCAACAGGGTGGCATCATCATCCGCACTGTCGCCGAGGGCAAGGATGAGCCGGAGCTGCGTCAGGATCTCGACTTCCTGCTCAGGCTGTGGAGCGATATCGAGAAACGGGCCAAGAACTCCGCGCCCGGCTCGCTGATTCACAAGGAGCTGAACCTCTATCTGCGCGTCATGCGCGACTATGTCGACGCCGAGGTCGAGAAGATCCATATCGATTCGCGCGAAGCCTATGATACGATGAAGAAATTCGCCCGCCGCTTCATGCCGGAAGTGGCCAAGAAGCTCTACTATTATCCCGGTCAGCGTCCGATTTTCGATGTCTACGGCGTCGAGGAGACGATCGAACGGGCGCTGCAGCGGCGCGTGCCACTGAAATCCGGCGGTCATATTGTCATCGACCAGACCGAGGCGCTGATCGCCATCGACGTCAACTCCGGCTCATTCGTCGGCTCGCGTAATATGGAGGAGACCGGCTTCAAGACCAATCTCGAAGCGGTGCACGAAATCGTGCATCAGCTGCGGCTGCGCAATCTCGGCGGCATTATTGTCATCGACTTCATCGACATGCAGGAGGATGAGAACAAGCGCAAACTGGTCGAGGTGCTCGAGGAAGCGCTGAAGCGGGACAAGGCCAAGAACCATATCGTCCAGTTCTCCGAACTCGGACTGCTCGAGATGACACGCAAGCGCACCCGCGATTCGCTCGGCCGCATCCTGCTCAACGAGTGCAGCTGCTGCCACGGCATCGGGCTGGCCAAGAGCCCGTCGACGATCTGCTATCAGCTGTTCCGCGAAGTCGTGGCCGAAGCGCGCGCCTATCCGTGCGAACGGCTGACCGTGATCGCACATCCGGATATTATCGATCTAATGCTCGGCGAGGAGAACGAGAGCGTGCTGCAGCTGGAAAGCTTCCTGAACAAGGAGATCTCGCTGGAGAGCAATGAACATTTCGCTCCTGCGCATTATGAAGTGGTGTTAAAGTAAGCAGCCCCCGCGGCCTTCACCACAAAAGACAGAGAGCCGCCTCTCATGAGCGCAAACGGACATGGCTCCTGCGCGTTCGCTGTGGTGAAAAATCGTTGCCAGAGCGAAATATTAACCATGGAGCAGGATATCAAGCCATCCCCGTTACAACTCTATGTGCATATCCCGTTCTGCGTGCACAAATGCCACTATTGCGACTTCAATTCGCACGAACGCGCGCAGCCGGACTGGGATGCCTATACTGGCGCGCTGACGACCGAGCTGCGCCGGCGCAGCGCACTTGCCCCGTTCGCCGGGCGCGCGTTGCAGACCATCTTCTTCGGCGGCGGCACGCCGTCATTGGCGCCGCCGTCACTGATCGCGGCGGTGGTCGATGCGGCACGCAACTGCTGCGGCCTGCTCGACGGAGCCGAAATCACAATAGAGGCAAACCCGGGTGCAAGCGATGCCGCCAACTTCCGCGCCTGCCGGGAGGCCGGCGTCAACCGACTGTCGATCGGCGTGCAGAGTCTGAACGCTGCCGAACTGCGCTGGCTGGAGCGCATTCACAGCGCTGAAGAGGCAGCCCG
This sequence comes from uncultured Zetaproteobacteria bacterium, assembly GCA_964432195.1. GTDB lineage: Bacteria > Pseudomonadota > Zetaproteobacteria > Mariprofundales > Mariprofundaceae > Mariprofundus. Next base: position 2,162 of record CAYSMR010000092.1, read on the forward strand.
CGCCATGCGCATGGCGCGCGAAGCGGGCTTTGACAATATCAATCTGGATTTGATGTATGGCCTGCCGAAGCAGCGTATCGAAGCATGGCTGGAGAGTCTGCATGCGGCAATTGCACTGGAGCCGGAACACCTCTCCTGCTACCAGCTGACTGTGGAGCCGCATACGAAACTTGCGGCCACGCATGCGCGTAAGCCCTACCCGCTACCCGATGACGAACTGGCGCTAATGATGTTCCGCAGCACGCGCGAGCAGCTGCAACTGGCCGGCTATGCGGCCTATGAGATCTCCAATTTCGCCCGTCCCGGCCGTGCCTGCCGCCATAACGACGGCTACTGGCTCTATCACGACTATATCGGCATCGGTGCCGGCGCGGCCGGCAAATGGGACCGCTCGGATGGCGGCGTGACGCGCTACAGCAATATCCGCACGCCCGAGCGCTATATCAACGCGGCGCGAAACAATGATGCGACCGGCAACAGCGAAACACTGGACCGGGCTCAGGCCGCCGCAGAGGCCTGCTGGCTGGGCCTGCGCCGCGCCGACGGCGTCAATCGGGCCGCATTCAGGCAACGCTTCGAATTCGATCCCTGGCTGCAGTTCCGGCCGCAGCTGCAACCGTGGGCGGCAAGCGGCAAACTGATCATCCGCCCCGATGCGCTGCTGCTCTCCGCCAACGGCCTGCATCTGACCGACGCGATTGCCGCGTCAGTGCTCTAGAGCGTTTACTGCCGGCTCACTGCATCATCGATTACAGACGGAGTAATAAAAATCAACAACTCATTTCGGTTTGTAGACTTTTGTTTTCTTTTAAACAAGTTTCCTATCAGTGGTATATCTTTCAACCCAGGGACTCCAGAGATAGTATCAGTAGTAGTTTTACTGTATATACCTCCAAGCACAACCGTTTCACCATTTTTCACTAGCAAAGTTGTTTCCACCGTCTTGGTATCAACTGTTGCGCTGCCTGTAGGGCTAACCACTGGCGTGCCTTTATCCACCTTCAGAATCAGAATCACTCGTTTATCTGCCGTGATTTGAGGAGTCACCTCCAACGTAAGAGGTATCTTGATAGGTTGCTCTGTGTTCGTTCCCGTCGTGGTTTGCTGCCCAGTACTAGTTGACTGTGGGAAATAGATATTCCTAATTTGCTTGATAACTGCCTTTTTCAAATTACTGGTAAATACACGCGGACTGGAAACCACCTTGATTTTCCCTTCCTGCTCAGCCGCCGAAAGCTCGAGGTTCAGGTTAAGTGCTTTACTCAATGTACCTAACGAATAACCAATTGCCCCCCCAGTACTCGTCACAGTAGCCCCAAGGTCAACCACGTTTGTTGTACCGGCTACAGCCCCGTTGAGGGTATGAGTATAACGACCACCCTGATCGTTATACTTGCCACCCCATTTGACACCAAGATCACGGGAAAACGTGTCCGATGCTTCAACAATACGCGCCTCAATCATAATCTGCTGCAATGGCTTATCCAGCCTTTTGATTAAACGGCTGATATTGTTTAAACGCTCTCTCGTATCCGTGACAATTAGCGTGTTACTTCTCCTATCCATTAAAATGGTCCCTCTATCAGATAGAAGTTGCATCTCCCCTTTCGAGGAAAGGCCCACCGTACCAACAGATACATTTCCATCACCAAGAACAGAAGATTTTTGTTGCAAATCGCCTCTAAGTATAGCCCTTACATCATCAATCTTCGCATATCCCAATTCAAAAAACTCCGTTTCAAGAGGGGCAATGTTTTCCGTACTCTTTTTGGCATCCTTGCGCGCATCGGCATCGGCCTTCAGCACGGCCAGCGGCGCGATGCGGATCACATTGCCATTCTTCTCCTTGCCCAGCCCCTTGGCTGTCAGAATCAGATCCAGCGCCTGATCCCACGGCACATCGACCAGCCGCATCGTCAGCAGCCCGGTCACATCGTCGGACATGATGATATTCAGGCTGCTCATCTCTGCGATCAGCTGCAGCGCGTTGCGGATATCGATATCCTTGTAGTTGAACGTGACTTTCTGGCCGGTATAGACCTTCTCGTTGCGCACCACCTCATCGGTCGCCTGCGCCTTGGCGATCAGGTCGGCCGGTTTGACGGTCACGGTCAGCACATTGCCGGTCTGGTAGGAGATGACCACCGACTTCTCGCGCAGCCGCGCAACAATGCGCACATCCTTGCCGTGGCTGTAGCTGTCGATCTGGCTGACCGGGCCGGGGAATGCGCGCACATCCTGACTGCGCTCCTGACCGTCGGCCAGCGACGCCTGCTGCACATCGAGGATAATCTTGTCATTCTCCTCCTGCAGGTTGACGACCGGATCGGCGCTGTCGGTGCGTATGACCAGATGCGCGATGCGATCATCCGGCTGGAAATCGACTGCCTCGACCAGCACGCCGCCATGTTTGACCGGCTTGATCTGACCGAAACGGACCACCATCTCGTTCGGGCCGGCATCAATCTGGTGCTGATCGCCGCTGCCGGCGCGTAGCGAAACGACCACCCGCATCCGCCCCTCGGCCGCGCCGATCGAGACATCATTAATGCGCTGGGAGGTATAGCTGTAAAACTCTTTGGGCAGGCGGGACTGGCCGCCCCAGAAATCGATCACCATCGTTTTGCCGTTATTGGTCACCAGCGCATTGTGGTTCGCGTCCAGATACTGGCCGCGCAGCACCAGCTCGGTCATGCCGCCGTGATCGCGCACCTCGATATCCTGCAGCAGCGCGCCGTCGCTTGCCTGCTGCGCCGCAGCTTTGGTTGCGAATGTCAGCAACAGATCGTTGCCCTTCTCGGCAATCTCGTAGCTGGCGCCTGCAGCCAGACCGATCTCGATACGCACGCCGTTGCTGTCCTGTACCGGCTCGATATGTTCAACGCCGCCATCGCCCGGCAGCCGGCTCACCTGATCAGAGAGCGTCGCGCCGGGGAAGCTGAGCACCAGCCGGTCCGGCCCTTCGAGGTTGAACACCTGATATTCAGCCGGCGCATCCATGCCGATACGCAGGCTCTGGCCACTACTGTCCGACAGTAGTTTCAGGCTCTGAATGGTTGCCGCCGTCGCCGCCGACCCGAATGTGCAGATCAGCATGATTGTCGCCACCACGGCGAGCATATGCCGCCCGAAGGCCAGTCGCTTATTCACTCTGTCTCTCATCTGTGTCTCCCGGACGCTCAACATTATTTGCGCCGCCCCTTTCTCGCCTTGCCGGCCGCCGCTTCTACAAACCGGTAGGTGACCGCCTGCCCCGTCACCGAAAGCATATCGCCGTTCTTGTCTTTCGTGAGCGCCATATTCTTCACATCCACAATGCGCGGCATCTCTCCGACCCGTTTCAGAAAGGTCAGCAGCTGCCGGAAGCTGCCGGATATCTTGAAGCTGACCGGCACTTCGGCATAGATCTGCCTGTTCACATCCCGTCCCGGCTTGAAGGTTTTGAATACCAGGCCGGAGTCCTTGCCGGCCCATGAGACATTCTCCAGCAGATCAGGAATCTGCGACTTCTTCGGCAGCATGTTCAGCGCCACTTTCAGCTGCTTCTCCAGCCGCGCATATTCGCGCTGCTTGCGCGGCAGGTCGTGGGCCAAGCGCTGATTCTTGCGCAGGATAACATGCTGCATCTTCAGCTGCGCCTGCTGCTGCGCAATCTCCTCCTGCAGCGGCATCCAGCCGAGCGAGAAGTAGGTCGCGCCAATCAGCGCAAATGTGACCACCAGAAACAGCAGCTTCTGCCACAGCGGCAGCGGCAGCATTGGCCGCAGCGATTCAAACAGGGAGGCTTTCATCGACTCGAACATCAGGAGGCCTTCCTGCGCTTCGATGCGAGCTTTGCGGGTTTGACTGTATCATCGACGCGCGCCAGCTTCAGGCTGAAGCGACGCACCGGCAAGCCGTTAACCACGACGCGGCTGATCTCGCCGAGGCGGATATTGGTGAACAACGGCGACTGATCGAGCTTGCGCATGAAGCTGGCCACGGCCTTGTTGCTCTCGCCCAGGCCCGCCAGCTCGATATCGCCGCCGGAATCGCTGATCTTCTCCAGCCAGACATTCTCCGGAATCACGCTGGCGATCGCATGCAGCGTCTTCAGCGAGCGGAAGCGCCCTTCCTGCAAGCGATCGACAATCTTCAGCTTGCGCTCTACATCCGAACGCAGATTATCCAGATTCTCGATCTTGCCGATCTTCTTTTTCAGATCGATGTTCTGCTGCTGAATCGCGATCGTCTCCTCTTTCAGACTGGCCAGCTGCAACGATGCGACCGTGTGCGCGCCAAGGCTGAGCAGCACGGCCAGCACGACAATCGCGAAGAACGCGCTGACATGCTGCATAATCTGCTGCTGCTGGCGGGCCGCGCGGTAGGGAATCAGATTAATGCGAATCATGCGTCAAAACTCCGCAGCGCCAGCCCGACCGGCACCATCATCATCGGCCCGTTCTGCTTCAGACTCTCGACATCAAATTTGCGCGACGGGATCGCAATCTTGCTGAACGGGTTCAGCAGTGCGGTATCGATACCGAGACGCTGTTCCAGTTCAGTCGCGATATTCGGCAGCAGCGCGCAACCGCCGCTGAGAAAGAGCTTGCGCACCGGAAACTCGGCCCGGCTCGCCGAATAGAAATCGAGCGAGCGCACCAGTTCGGAGGTCAGGCCGACATAGAAGCGCTCCAGCGCATCAGCATCGATATCCTCAAAAGCCTCGATTTTCATCTGCTCGGCGGCCTGATAGCTGATATTGTGTGACTTCTGAATCTCTTCGGTCAGGTTGCCGCCGCCGTAGAACTGATCGCGCACAAAGGCCATGCGACCGTCGATCAGCACATTGATATTCATCATATTGGCGCCGATATTAACCAGCGCATTTACCTCGGCGTCCTCATCCGGCAGCCCATATTCGCCGCCGCTCGGCCCGCCGTGCTCATCGGTCAGCTCGGCCGCATTCTCCAGCGCGAACACGGCGCAATCCATGCACTTGGCATGCAGTCCCGCTTCGCTGAGCACCAGCTGGTAATCCTCGACGACCTCGCGTTTGCACGCGACCAGCACGACATCCATCTTCTCCGGATCATCGGCTGAAATGCCCTGAATGAAAAAGTCGAGGAATACGTCGTCGATATCGTAGGGCACATGCTGATCTGCCTCATACTCGATCTGCGCCTCCAGCTCGAATTCGGTCGTCACCGGCATGCTGACCGTCTTGATAATCACGGCATTGCCGGCTACGGCCAGCGCGGCACT
>CAYSMR010000093.1:0-7218 GCA_964432195.1 uncultured Zetaproteobacteria bacterium
GAACCCGTCCCATATCGCGCAGGCGATGGGTCGGAATGCCCGAGTTTTCCAGCAGCTCATACTGCACCAGCAACGCCTGTTCGACATCATCAAGGCTGGCCAACGGCCAGTCGCTCAACGGCGTACCCGGCAATGGCCGGAACGGCAGCAACATCGGAACAATGCCGCGCTCGACCAGCTGTTTCATGCCATCAATCGTCGAGGCCAGCGGTTCCAGACCGACAATCAGGTGGCTGACGACAGCACCGGCGCGAAATACCGTGCGCGCATAATCGAGCGCCCGGGAAATCGCCGCCTGTCCGCCGATCTTCTGCTTCCCAGGACAGATTTCAGCAAAGCGTTCGGGATCATTGACCTCGACATTGCAGACAAACACATCCAGCCCGGCCTCATACAATTCGTCGATCACCTGCAGGTCTGTCGGCGCGACAGTCTCCAGCGCAATCTGACGATGCCCAAGATGCTTGCGCAACAGCGCTACAACCGCGACCAGCTTTCTCAGCCCGACATCGTCGGACGGTGAGTAACCGTTATAGAGGTAGACCGTGTCGACCTCCCGCTCGGCCAACGCCGCGCGCACGGTCTCCACCAGTTCGAGCGGGTCGCGCAACGGCGGCTCAGCCGCATTGAGCATCGAGTCATACTGGCAATAGCGGCAGGCCCGCCCCGGCTGATTGAAAAAGCCGCAGCCCAGAAATGGATGCAAAATCAGCAACCGGTCATGCAACGCACAGAAGCTGCCCATGCGCGCGCCGCTGCGGGTGCTGCGCTGATAAAATGCCGGTGCCGGCAACAGCGTAACCGGCGACATCTCGCCGGCGCAGCGCAATTCCGCCCCGTCCTCATTGCAGTGCAATGTATAGGTGCTCTGCTCGGTATAGGGCTGACCGACCGGCACGGTACATAACTGCCCGGTCGGCAGCTTGATATCGATGACCGTTTCAATCGCATTGGCCTGCGAAATCCAGCGGGATGCGTGCGGCAGCCCCTCCGGCAGCGCCACGCCGCGACTGACCAACGACAGCTTGGTGCGCCCCGGATTAGCAAACGGATGCAGGTCAGTACTGACGTGCATCAGAGTGGCCACCCGTCAAATCGCAGACGTTTTTTCAACCCGGATCTTCCACTGGCTGTCGGAGATGCGCTCCTTGGCATGCACCTTCTGCCCCTGCTCCTCCAGCGACAGCGGCACATTCTCGATCGGCGCGCCATCATCAAGGATCACATCCAGCTGAGCGCCGACCGGCATCGCCGACAGCTTGATCTTCGTTTTGACGAAGTTCATCGGGCAGGCCACGCCGGAAAGATCGAGCAGCGCCACGTCATCACTCCCCTCCGCCGCAGCAGCCGGTTCGGCGCCCTCGGGCGCTTCCACATCCATATCGGGCACAGCGGCAAAACGTTTTTCGGCCAGAGCCAACCAGGCTGCCTGCGCATCGCGCAGGCGCGTTACGCCCGCGCCCGGATCAGCCAGATCGATTGCCATCATCGCACCCTGCATGGCCTGGAAGCCGGAGATCACCTCGGCATCCCCGCCGGCGTGCTGCATCAACAGCGTAAACACCTCGCCATCCTCGTCCGGCGCTTCGCCGAACGGCACCAGAAACGCGCGTGCAGTCGAAATCGCCGAGCGCCTGAGCGCCGTCTGCGCCTCGGCCCAGAACATCGCATCGATATGAGCGCGTGCCAGCAACAACTCATACTCGGCTTCGGAAATCAGCGCATCGGACATCGACAACACCGCGCCGGCGCACTCGCCCTTCTTATTGCCCTTGGTATTGAATGCCTCGTTCTCGCTCCAGTCGTAGATCAGACCATCCACTTCGCCGGCATCGGCGGCAAACGGCGCCAGAATCTCGGACAGCCCCTGCTTGCCGACCCGCGCTGCCCAGTCATGCATCGACTCATCGGCTGCGCGGCCGGCCTTGTAGGCGTTCAGCACAGCAATACCGGCCTCCGGCGCATGTTTGGCCGGCACCGGATCGGTCGCGAACGCCATCGGCGCGCCGCCGACGCCGGAACCGCCGACATGCAACTGATAATGCGGCACCGCCTGGCCTGCCACCTTCTTGGCCATGCCGTGGAAACCGAGATCGGCGATATGGTGGCGACCGCAGGAGTGCTGGCAGCCGGAAGCCTTGACCGTAATACCGGCCAGCGTCGCATCCTGCTTCAGCTCGCTCATCAACGGCTGCAATGCAGCCGCCAGGCCGCGACTGGACGTGATACCCAGCCGACAGGTTTCAGTACCCGGACAGGCCACGACATCGGAGATTGCACGGGCATATTCGCAGCTCAAACCGGCTGCCTGCAGCAGCTCCAGCGCCGCATCGACGCGTTCGCCATCAACATTCGCAATCACGATCCCCTGCTCCGCAGTCACACGCAGCGCATCGGTGCCGGCGGCGCGCGCCGCATCGGCTACGGCATGGCACTGCGCCGGCGTCAGGTCGCCGCGGAACAGATTGAGCAGAATCGCTTTCTGACCATTATGCTGATCGATCACACCCGATTTCGAATAGGGCAGCGGCGCGCTCGGCGTACGCCACTGCGCTTCCGGATAGCCGCCGTCAGCGGCATGCGTCGATTCAATCACAGCGCGCTGCTTGCGGTACTCCTCGATAAAGCCGTCCGCGCCGAGCTTCTGCGCGACATATTTCAGACGCGCGCGGGCGCGGCGTTTGCGATCGGAGTATTTGAAATGCATCCGCATCAGGGCCTCGCCGACCAACAGGATCTCGGACTCGGGAATAAATTCTTCCAGCAGCAGCGCGCTCATCGGCTGGCTGGAGAGGCCACCAGCCGCCCAGACCTGAAAACCGTTGACGCCGTCCTGTACGGTCGCGATGAAGCCGATGTCATGCATGCCGCCCAGTCCGCAATCGGTGGCGCAGCCGGAGAAGTTGACCTTGAACTTGCGCGGGAACTGCTGCGCCAACGGATGGCGCAGGAAATACTCGGCGAAACGGCGCGCATGCACCGAAACATCGGCATGCTCGGCCGGGCAAGAACCGGCCAGAAAACAGGATGAGACATTGCGCACGGTATTGCCGCACGCCTCGCGCGTCGTCAGCCCAGCCGCATCGAGCCGGCGCAGAAAGGCCGGCACATCATCCAACGCCACGAAATTGGCTTGGATATCCTGACGCGTCGTAACATGCGCAAACTTCTCTGGCGCGCAGCTCAGCGTGCCGTCAGTCGGCATGCGGCCGGCATAATCAGCAACGCAATCGCCGATCACATCGAGCTGATCCGGCGTCAGATTGCCACCCGGCAGCTTAACGCGCACCATCTGCACACCCTCCTGACGCTGACCATAGACGCCCATCTGCAGACGGAACGGCGTGAAGCGCTCCTCGCTCATCCTGCCTGCCTTGAACGCCCTGTAACCAGCCTCGAACTCGTCCACATCGGATGTGTGCGCAAAATCAAACTCTGTCATGTTTCACTCCGTAACGGGTAAGACAGAGCAGACGCGAGCTCTGTACCTCGCGTCTGCCGCCTCACTCAAACTCAATTATTCGCCGAACTTCAGTTCGCAGGCCTGCTCATAGGTCACCAGATCGGTGATCGTCGGGTTCTTGCCGCACAGCGGACAGCCCGGATCCTTGTGCAACTTCAGCTTCTTCCACTCCATGCGCAGTGCATCGAACACCATCAGCTTGCCGGCCAGCGAATCGCCGATGCCGAGCAGCTCCTTGACCGCCTCGACAGCCTGAATCGTGCCAACCGCACCGGCCAACGCGCCGAGGATGCCGGCCTCGGAGCAGGAGGGCACCAGTCCGGCCGGCGGCGGCTCAGGGTAAAGGCAGCGGTAACACGGCGCGCCCTTCTCCTGATGCGGCTTGAACGTCGCCACCTGCCCCTCGAAACGGAACATCGCGCCGGAGATCAACGGTTTCTTCTCGAAATAGCATGCGTCATTGACCAGAAAACGGGTCGGAAAGTTGTCGCAGCCATCAATGATCAGATCGTAGTCGCGGATAATCTCGCGCACATTCTCTTCGGTAATGAAGTAGTTGTAGGTATTGACCTTCACATCCGGATTCAGTGCCTGCATCGTCTCGCGTGCACTCTCGACCTTGGGCATGCCGATCCGGTCCTGATTATGGATAATCTGGCGCTGCAGATTGCTCGAATCGACAACATCGGCATCGGCGATGCCGATCGTGCCGACGCCGGCTGCAGCCAAATAGTAGGCCACCGGCGAACCTAGGCCGCCGGCGCCGATCATGAAGACCTTCGACTCCAGCAGTTTCGACTGCCCCTCGGCACCGATCTCCGGCAGGATAATATGGCGCGAATAGCGCTCGATTTGCTCTTCTGTAAAATCAATCATCGTTGCTCCATCAGCAGTCAGCGCCGGGGTCGGGAAGCCAGGCTCCCCGCGCCTCGCGCCGCACTTCAATTATACTTCAATACCCTTGAACAGGTCGGTGGAAATGTAACGTTCGGCCATCGACGGCAGGATCACGACAATGCGCTTACCCTGCATATCGGGCCGGGCAGCCACGACCAGCGCGGCGGTCACCGCAGCCCCCGACGAGATGCCGCCGGGAATCCCCTCCTCATCGGAGAGACGACGCGCCATTTCGAACGCCTCGTCGTTGGTCACCTTGATCACGCCATCGAGAATATCAACATTCAGGTTCTTCGGAATAAAGCCTGCGCCAATGCCCTGAATCTTGTGCGGGCCGGGCGCCTCGCCCGAGATCACCGGCGAATCAGCCGGCTCCACAGCAAAGGCCTTGAAATCCGGATTGCGCGATTTCAGCACCTCGGCCGTACCGGTGATCGTTCCGCCGGTGCCGACGCCTGCGACAATTGCATCGACACGTCCGTCCGTATCCGCCCAGATCTCCTCGGCCGTCGTACGGCGATGGATCTCCGGATTGGCCGGGTTCTCGAACTGCTGCGGCATGAATGCGCCGTCAGTCTCGGCCACGATTTCTGCGGCCCGGGCAATCGCGCCCTTCATGCCCTTTTCAGCCGGCGTCAGCACCAGCTCCGCGCCTAGCAATTTCAACAGCTTGCGCCGCTCCAGGCTCATCGACTCCGGCATCGTCAGAATACAACGATAACCCTTGGCGCGGGCGACAAAGGCCAGCGCGATACCGGTATTGCCCGATGTCGGCTCAACAATAACGCCACCAGGCTGCAGACGCCCGTCAGCCTCGGCCGCTTCGATCATCGCCTTGCCGATCCGGTCCTTGACCGAATTCAGCGGATTGTAGAACTCGCACTTGGCCACAATCTCGGCACCGAGATCCGCGCCGATCCGGTTCAGCCGCACCAGCGGCGTACCGCCGATTGTTTCCGCCACATTGTTATATATCGTCATATCCAACTCCATTCACAGCCTTTTCCACAGGGTGCACAGAGGAACGCCATGAACAACCTTGCAGCCTTTCCCCTGCATAGCCCTGCGATGAATATTAAGCTTGTTCAGCGTTACCCTTCGATCACATCCTGTTCGATCGGGGCCACTTTCACGCCCTGCTCGACTAGCCACTGCATCGCGGCCTCGACCACATCATCGTCGCCGTCGATCTCCAGCCCGACCAAGCCCATATGATTCTTTACCTCGGCCGTACGAATATTGGTCACGACATCGAACTCTTTGGCCAGCTTCCAGATAATCGGCTCGCGCACCGTCGATTCATCAAAGGTCAGATAGACGCGCAACTGCATTTAGCAGCCGCCTGCGATCGCCGGCACAATCGAGAGTTCGTCGCCGTCTTTCAGCGCGGTATCGCGCCCCCCCATAAAGCGAACATCCTCATCGTTGACATAAACATTGACGAAACGACGGATCTCGCCGTTATCGTCGCACAGACGCTCTTTCAGGCCCGGATGCGCCGCTTCCAGATTCTCAATTACCTCGCCGACAGTTGCGCCCTCAATATGCACTTCATCAGCGCCGCCGGTCAGCTTGCGCAGCGGGGTCGGGATACGTACGGATACACTCATTTCTTACTCCTCTGTTGGTTTATAATATGTTATCTTATGCAGCTGCTTCAAAGCCGTCGGCTTCGGCCAGTGCATCAAAGTCCTTCAGGCTCGCATCGATAATGCGTGGCTTGTCGATCGCATCGACGACAGCCTCCTGCGTCTTCAGCCCGTTGCCGGTAATGCAGAGCACGATCGATTCGTCGCGCGGCAGCTTGCCCGACTCAATCAGCTTCATCGCACAGCCCAGCGTTACGCCGCCAGCCGTTTCAGCGAAAATGCCTTCGGTCTCGGCCAGCAGCTTCATCGCCGCGATGACCTCGTCATCGGAGACATCCTCGGCCCAGCCGCCGGACTCCCTGATCACGCGGTTGGCATAATAGCCGTCGGCCGGATTACCGATCGCCAGCGATTTGGCCACGGTATCGGCATGCACCGGATGGATCAGGTCGCTGCCATCCTTGACCGATTTGGAGATCGGCGAACAGCCGGTCGCCTGCGCGCCGTATACGGCCGTGCCGTTATCCTCGATCAGCCCCAACTTGATAAACTCCTTGATCGCCTTGTCCACCTTGGTGCAGAGTGAACCTGACGCCATCGGCACGACGACATGCTTCGGCGCCTTCCACCCCAACTGCTCCATCATCTCGTAACCGAGCGATTTGGAGCCCTCGGCATAGAACGGGCGCACATTCACATTGACGAAAGCCCAGCCGTATTTGCCGGCCACTTCCGAACAGAGGCGGTTCACATCATCATATTTGCCCTTGATGCCGATAATGCGGGTGCCGAAGATGCCGGCACCGAGCACCTTGCCCTGCTCGAGATCGTGCGGGATGAACACATAGGACTCCAGCCCGGCCGCCGCGGCATTGGCCGCAACCGAACCAGCCAGATTACCGGTCGATGCGCAGGCTACGGTCTTGAAACCGAACTCGACAGCCTTGGAGAGCGCCACCGAGACAACGCGATCCTTGAACGACAGGGTCGGATAGCAGACCGAATCATTCTTGATATAGAGCTCGGAGACGCCCAGCGCCTTCTCCAGATTGCGCGCACGCACCAGCGGCGTAAAGCCGTTTTGCGCACCGACCGTCGGCTCGCCATCGATCGGCAGCAGCTCTTTATAGCGCCACATCGTCTGCGGGCGCGACTCGATCAGTTCACGGGTAAAGTAGCCGTCCAGCTTTTCATAATCGTAAACCACTTCGAGCGGACCGAAGCAGAACTCGCAGACATGCGTCGGCTCGATAGGGTATTCCTGACCGC
>CAYSMR010000094.1:0-7191 GCA_964432195.1 uncultured Zetaproteobacteria bacterium
CGTCGCGAGATCATGGCGACGCGCTGGCAGCCGCATACGCCGCCGCGCCTGCTAGTGCTGGGTGGTTCGCAGGGCGCGCTCGCGCTGAATCGCAGCGTGCCGGAGGCGTGCCGCCTGCTCAGCCGTGAGGGGCGAGTGTTCAGCGTCATCCATATTGCCGGCCGCGATGCGGCGGCGCAGCAGCAGGCGCGCGATATCTACGCCGATGCCGGCATTGACGCCGAAGTGATGCCGTTCTGCGATGACATGGCTGCCTTTTACGGCAGCGGCCAGCTGATGGTGGCGCGCGCTGGTGCGATGACGGTCAGCGAGGCCGCCTGTGTCGGCATGCCGACGCTGTTTGTGCCGCTGCCGCATGCCGCCGATGATCATCAGCGCCATAACGCCGAGGCGCTGGCCGCCGACGGTGCGGCAGTCGTGCTCGATCAGCGCGAGCTCGATGCTGAAGCGCTGGCTGCGCAAATTGACGCGCTGCTGTTTGATCAGCAGCGGCTGGCCGGGATGAGCCGGGCTGCGCGCGCCGTTGCGCCGGATGTGGCCGGGCAGCGGCAGCTGGATGTGCTGGCCGAATGGCTGCCGCTGGTGGAGGAGAGCGCATGAAGACGCGCGTGCAACGTATTCATCTGATCGGCATCGGCGGCATCGGCATGAGCGGCATCGCCGAGCTGCTGCACAATCAGGGCTTCTCGGTGCAGGGCAGCGATATGGCCGAGAGCCCGAATGTGGCGCGGCTGCGCAGTCTCGGTATCGATGTGAAGGTCGGCCACCGCGCTGAAAATCTCGGCGATGCGCAGGTCGTGGTGATGTCGTCGGCGATCGATCACGGTAATCCGGAGATCGCCGCGGCCCAGATGCAGGGCGTGCCGGTGATTCCGCGCGCCGATATGCTGGCTGAGCTGATGCGCATGAAACAGGGCATCGCCGTGGCCGGCTCGCACGGCAAGACAACGATGACCTCGCTGATTGCGCACGGCATGGAGGCGGCCGGCCTCGATCCGACCTATATCATCGGCGGCCGTCTAATTGCCAGCGGCAGCAATGCCCGCCTCGGAGCCAGTCCGTGGCTGGTGGCCGAAGCCGATGAGTCAGACGGCTCGTTCTTGCGCTTGTCGCCGACAATCGCCGTGGTCAGCAATATCGATCCGGAGCATCTGGATCACTACGGCGACTTCGAAACGCTGATGGAGGCGTTCCACAGCTTTGTCGATCTGGTGCCGTTCTACGGTCGCGTCGTACTGCATCACGAGCATCCGAATGTCGCGGCGCTGCGCGAGCGGCTGCACAAACCGGTGACGACCTACGGCAGCAGTCCGCAGGCCGATATTCATCTGCTGCAGACGCGGGCCGATGCTGACGGACAGCTGTTCAGCGCAGCCAGCCGCACGCAGGGTGAGCTCGGCAGCTTCCGGCTGCCGATGCCGGGCCGTCACAATGCCGAGAATGCGCTGGCAGCGGTCGCCGTGCTGCTCGACCTCGGCATCGATATCGAAACGATCCGCCAGTCGCTGGCCTCATTCGAAGGGATCCAGCGCCGCTTCCAGCGCAGCCGCATCGGCAACGGCGTGCTCGTGGATGACTACGGCCACCATCCGAAAGAGGTCGCGGCGACCCTGATGGCAGCGCGCGAGTGCTGGCCGGAGCGCCATATCACGGTGATCTTTCAGCCGCACCGCTACAGCCGCACCCGCGATCTGATGCAGGAGTTCATGGGCGCATTCGATGCGGCCAATGCGGTTGCGCTGCTGCCGGTCTATGCGGCCGGCGAAACGCCGATTGAAGGGGCCAGCAGCGAACGCATGGCCGAGGGGATGATGATGCGCGGCCATCGCGGCGTCTCGCTGCTGACCGATATGGATGCGGCCCGGGAGTGCGCCGAAGCGGCGTTGGCTGACGGCGATATTGTATTGCTGATGGGGGCCGGCTCGATCGGCGCGCTGGCCCGTCAGCTGCGGGAGGCGGCGCAATGAACGCGGCGGCGCACCCCCTGCAGGGCGAGGACTGGAGCGTGGCGCTGGAGCAGCGCGGCGCGCTGCGTCGGGATGAGCCGATGGCGCGTCATACGACGCTCGGCGTCGGCGGTCCGGCCCGCTGGTTTTTCCGTCCGGCCGATCGCGAGGCGCTAATTATTGCGATCCGCAGTTGTCCGGCCGAGGTCGAGATTCTGCCGCTCGGACGCGGCAGCAATATGCTCGTGCCCGATGCCGGTTTTGACGGTCTGGTGCTCGATCTGAGTGAACTCAATGCGTTGCATTTCGATGTCTGCAGCGCGCACGCCGGCGCGGGCGTGCGCATGAGCCGCTTTGCGCGCCAGTGCGCCGAGCATGGCCTGACCGGCTGCGAGTTCATGGCTACCGTGCCCGGCGATATCGGCGGCGGCGTGGCGATGAATGCAGGCTGCTTTGCCCAGCAGATCTCCGATACGCTGCAGCAGGTCGAACTGCTGCTGCGCAGCGGTGAGGTGACGCGGATGAGCGCAGCCGATCTGCAGATGGGATATCGCCATACCGAACTGCCGCCGCAGGCGCTGGTGCTCTCGGCGAGTTTCGCACTGCAGCCGGATCACCCGGACCGGATTCGCGAACGCATGCGCGCGATGCGCAGCCGCCGTTCATCGACGCAGCCGCTGGCGCAGCCGAATTGCGGTTCGGTATTCAAGAATCCGGACGGCGATCACGCCGCCCGCCTGATCGAGGCGGCCGGTCTGAAGGGGGTTGCGATCGGCGGCGCGCGCATCTCGGCGCAGCATGCGAATTTTATTGTCAACGAGGGCGAGGCCAGCAGCGCCGATATTGTCGCGCTGATCCGGCATACGCAGCGCGCCGTGAAACAGCAGAGAGGCATCGAACTGGAGCCGGAGGTGCGCATGGTCGGCGAATGGCCGGACGATATCGCCGCACTGTGGCGCGGAGGTAACGATGAGTAACGGGCTGTTGAACGGCGCCCGTATCGGCGTGCTGATGGGCGGCATCTCCGCTGAACGCGAGATTTCGCTGAAATCGGGCGCGGCGGTATTGGCCGCCCTGCAGCAGGCTGGCGCTGACGTGGTCGGGGTTGATCTGAGCGGCGACCTGCGCGATGACTGGGCCGGCCGGATTCGTGCGGCCGGCATCGATATCGCGTTTATCGCGCTGCACGGCACGCTCGGCGAGGATGGCTGCGTGCAGGGGCTGCTGGAGACGATGGCGATCCGCTATACCGGATCGGGCGTGACCGCATCGGCGCTGTGCATGAACAAGCAGCTGAGCAAGCAGGTGCTGGAGAAGGCCGGCCTGCGCACGCCGGTTGCGATCGAAATCGGCGCGGACGGACCGGCCCGCTATCCGGTCTTTGTCAAACCGGTGGCCGAGGGGTCGAGCATCGGACTGCACCGGCTGGCTTCGGCGGCCGAATGGCGGGCGTTAGAGCTCGATCACAGTCAGGCATGGATGGCCGAGATGCCGGTCGCCGGTCGCGAGATTGCCGTGTCGGTGCTGGGCGGCGAAGCGCTGATGCCGGTCGAGGTGGCGCCGAAATCGGGTGTCTACGATTACGCCTCCAAATATACGAGCGGCGCGACCGACTACTACTGTCCGGCCCGGCTGCCGGCCGAGACGCTGCGTTGTTGCATGCAGCGGGCCGAGCAGGCGGTGCGCGCGACAGGCTGCGCCGGCGCGCCGCGCGTCGACATGATCGTGCCGGACGGCGGCGAGCCGGTGATTCTGGAGATCAACACGATTCCGGGCATGACCGAGACGAGCCTGCTGCCGAAGGCGGCCGCAGCGGCCGGGATCGACTTTACCGATCTCTGCCTGCGCATTGCGGCGACGGCCGGGCTGGAACATGGCGGAGGTGATCGATGAGCCGGGCCAACCAGCGTCGCATCGATCCGGCCGAACGGAAACAGGCGCGCATGCGCAGCCTGCAGCGCATCGGCCGCGTGCTGATGTTCGCGCTGCTTTCCGGCGCGACATTTGCCGGCGGCTACTGGCTGAACCAGCGTTGGAGCGTTGCCCACTGGCAGATTCAGGGCGACGCGCCGCTGCGCGCGGCGATCGAGCAGCAGTTGCAGGCGATGGCGCAGCGCGATTTCCTCAGTACGCGGCCGGAGTTGCTGCGTCGGCAGTGGCTGCAGCGGATTCCCGATCTGGCCGATGTGCGTATTACCCGCGTGCTGCCCGATCGGCTGCAGATCAGCGCCGAGGCGCGCGTGCCGACGGCGCTGTGGCAGGATGAACAGAACCGGCTGCATCTGGTGGATGCCAACGGCGTCGCCTACCGGCTGTTGCGCAAGGGCGAGTCGCCCGATCTGCCGCTGCTGCGGTTGCCGGCCGCAGAATTGGCCGAGGCGCACCGGATGCTGACGGCGCTGGGCCGGCAGAACCGGGCCTATCTGGCGCTGCTCAGCGAAGTGCGGGCCGGCGGCGGCCACTGGCGCATCTATTTCAGCCGCGGGGTCAGCTGGCTGATTCCGCAGGTCGGCGGGGATGCCGTGATTGAACGGATCACCGCACTATTGAAACAGCCGCGCTGGCGCAGCGGACACTGGCGTGTGGATGCGCGACTGGCATCCCGCTGGTTCCTGCGACCGGCCGGGCATGGAGGAGTAATCTGATGGGCAAGCATGATCAGCTGCTGGTGGGACTGGATATCGGCACGAGCAAGATTGCCTGCATCGTGGCCGAGGCCGCGCCCGACGGCAAGGTGGATGTGATCGGCATCGGCACGCATCCGTCGCGCGGCCTGCGCAAGGGCGTTGTTGTCAATATCGAGAGCACGGTGGAGTCGATCCGGCTGGCGGTCGAGGAGGCTGAACTGATGGCCGGCGTCGATATCCAGTCGGTGTTTACCGGCATTGCCGGCTCCCATATCCGCGGCTACAACAGCCACGGCGTCGTCGCGACGCAGAATAACGAGGTGACGCGGGAGGATGTGGACCGGGTGATCGATGCGGCCCGGGCGATGAATATTCCGGCCGATCAGAAGGTGCTGCATATCCTGCCGCAGGAGTACATTATCGATAATCAGGACGGCATCCGCGAACCGATCGGTATGAGCGGCGTGCGTCTGGAGGCGAAGGTGCATGTCGTCACCGGCGCGGTCTCATCGGCCCAGAATATCGTCAAATGCTGCAATCGCTGCGATCTCGATGTCACTGATATGGTGCTCGAGCAGGTCGCCTCGGCCGAGGCGGTATTGATGCAGGATGAGAAGGATATCGGCGTCGTACTGATCGATATCGGCGGCGGCACGACCGATATGGCGATCTTCCTGAACGGTTCGATCCGGCATACGCATGTAATCCCGATCGGCGGCGATCACCTGACCAACGATCTGGTCATCGGGCTGCGCACGTCGGCGCGCGAGGCCGATCAGCTCAAGCGCAAATACGGCGCTTGCATGACGTCGCTGGTGCCGCCGGAGGATCAGATCGAGATCCCCAGCGTCGGGGGACGCGCGCCGCGTCCGATGCCGCGCCAGGTCATGGCGCAGATTCTCGAGCCGCGCGTCGAGGAGCTGTTCGAGATGATCCGGGACGAATTGCAGCGTTCTGGGTTTCAGGAGCTGGCTGCGGCCGGCATGGTTTTGACCGGCGGTTCATCACTGCTTGACGGCATGGTGGAGCTGGCGGAAGAGGTATTTGATATGCCGGTGCGGCTGGGGCGGCCGCAGGGCGTCGGAGGGCTGGTCGATGTCGTATCCAGTCCGATGTACGCCACCGGCGTCGGGCTGGTGCTCTACGGACAGCGCTACCGGCAGACGACTACGCATATCAAGGCGACGGATCACAATCTGTTTTCGCGCGTATGGAAACGCATGCGAAGCTGGTTCGGGGATACCGGGTAACAACGAAGCAGGGCAACACGAAACACACACAACAACGGGCAAACACACAAGGGAAACGAGGAGGAAACAAGCATGGCAACACTATTCACATTTGAAGACACCGTCGCGCAGTCGGCCAAAATCAAGGTCATCGGCGTCGGCGGCGGCGGCGGCAATGCGCTGAACAACATGATCAGCCAGAAGCTGCGCGGCGTCGAATTTATCGTCGCCAACACCGATGCGCAGGCGATCGAGCGCAATCACGCCGATTGCAAGCTGCAGCTGGGCGCGGATATCACCCGCGGCCTGGGCGCCGGGGCCAACCCACAGATCGGACGCGAGGCGGCCGAGGCCGAGAAGGAGCGGCTGTGCGAATTCATGCGCGATACCGATATGGTATTCATTACCGCCGGCATGGGCGGCGGCACCGGTACGGGTGCCGCGCCGGTGATTGCTGAAGCAGCCCGCGATATGGGCGTGCTGACTGTCGCGGTTGTGACCAAGCCGTTCAGTTTCGAGGGGCGTCGCCGTATGCGTCAGGCCGAGGCGGGCATTGCCGAGCTGCGCAAATATGTCGATACGCTGATCACGATTCCGAACCAGAAGCTGATCGGCGCGGTCGGCAAGAACACCAGCATGCTGGAAGCCTTCAGAAAAGCCGATGACGTGCTGCTGCAGGCCGTGCGCGGTATTGCCGAGCTGATCACCCATACCGGCTACATGAATGTCGACTTCGCCGATGTGAAAGCGGTGATGAGCGAGACGCGCGGCGTCGCGATGATGGGCTCCGGTTTCGCGACCGGCGAGAACCGCGCCATCGAGGCGGCAGAGCGGGCGATCTCGTCGCCGCTGCTGGAGGATATCGATATCCACGGCGCGCAGGGCATTCTGGTCAATGTGACCGGCAACGAGGATATGACGCTGGCCGAATATGACGAGGCGGTGTCGATCATCCATAACATGGCCGACGAGGACGCTAATATCATTTGCGGCATGGTCTACGACCAGGAGGCAGACGACAGCATCCGCGTTACCGTCGTGGCGACCGGACTCTCCGGCGAATCGTCGCTGCAGCTGGCGGCAGGCGAGCGCGAAGCGACCGCATCGGTGCCGCGCATGCCGAATATTCAGGCCGTGGAGCCGGCGGCGGCGCAGAAGATGCCGACCCGTCAGCCCGTGGCCCAGCCGGTCGCGCAGCCGATGCAGGCGCAGCCGCAGGCGTTCGATCAGCTCGGCTTTAATGATGATGAGTATGCCGTACCGACCTTCCTGCGCCGGCAGGCGGATTGAGGAGCGGGCTTGCGCGCAGGCGGAGCAATCTCCTGTGGGCGGCATGATCATTGTTTTTATGGGTATTTATGGCAGGCTTGCGCCCCTGTTGCAGCCGCT
>CAYSMR010000095.1:0-7183 GCA_964432195.1 uncultured Zetaproteobacteria bacterium
GTTTTCTGCTTGAAACAGAGGCATTGTTTGCGGCATAATGGCCATCCTTTTGGGCCTATCCATGAGGGGGACGGGGAGTTTTCATGCTTTGAATCACTAAACCCCTGTTTTAAAAAGTTTTTTGGGAGAGTGTATGTCAGCAAAATATCCTGTCATTTCAGTAACAGGCTCGTCGGGCGCGGGCACCAGTACGGCCAAGGTGGCGCTGGAGCATATTTTCAGGCGTGAAAAGGTAACACCTGCGATTGTCGAGGGTGACTGTTTCCACCGTTTTGATCGCTATGAGTTCCGGGAAAAGGCCAGGGAGTATGCGGCCGAGGGTAAGCGGCTGAGTCACTTCTCTGATGAGGCCAATCTGTTCGATAAAATCGCAGAATTGTTCGATTCCTATCGCAGAACCGGTCGCGGCATGGCGCGCACCTATGTGCATGATGATGAAGAAGCTAAGATCTATGGTGTCGAGGCTGGTCGCTTCACAGAGTGGCGCGAAATCGGCGAAGGATCCGATCTGCTCTTCTATGAAGGTCTGCATGGCGGTGTTGAAGAGGTTCGCCCCTATGTTGATCTGTTGCTGGGTGTCGTACCGGTTGTGAATCTGGAGTGGATTCAGAAGATTCATCGCGATACGGAGATGCGCGGCTACTCCCAGGAGGCGGTTGTCGATAATATTCTGACCCGCATGCATGACTATGTGCACTTCATTACGCCGCAGTTCACGAATACCGATATCAACTTCCAGCGTGTGCCGCTGGTTGATACATCTAATCCGTTCATTGCGCGCGATGTGCCAACGCCGGACGAAAGTGTGATGGTGATCCGGATTCGTAAGCCGGAGAAATGGGGGATCGACTTCCCATGGTTGCAGGCGATGTTGCATGGTTCCTTTATGTCGCGTCGCAATACGATTGTTGTGCCGGCCTCGAAGTTTGCATTGGCGATGGAGTTGATTCTGACCCCGATCGTGCACGATTTGCTTGAGTCTAGCCGTGCGGCACGTGGTGTCTGATTTCGCGAGTTTATTAGTGATCAATTACAGGGCGGCCATGTGGCCGCCCTTTTTGTTTGCTACTCCTTTTTCCAGCGCTTATCGTTCCGGCCGAATAACAGGTTCGGGTGCACGGTTTACGTGTTGAGCCGAATGATGGAGCAGGTTTCACGTGAAACACCCTGATGTAGTAGATGTGATTGTGGTTGGAGCAGGTCATGCCGGGTGTGAGGCTGCCTGGAGCGCGGCTGGGCGAGGCGCGCGCGTGCGGCTGATTACACAGAATCTCGATACGATAGCGAAAATGTCCTGCAACCCGGCGATTGGAGGCATCGGCAAGGGGCATCTTGTGCATGAAGTAGATGCATTGGGCGGTCTGATGGGGATTGCTGCGGATCGATCGGCGCTGCAGTACAGGCTGCTCAACCGCAGGAAGGGTCCGGCCGTTCAGGCCACTAGGGCGCAGTGTGACCGGACGTTGTATCATGTGGTGATGCGACAGTTGCTGGATCAGCATGATCGTATTTCATTGCATCAGGGTGTGATTGCAGAGCTGCTGTTTGATGGCGATCGGGTCATTGGTGTGGTTGATGAATTCGGGGTGCGCCACGAAGCAGGTGCTGTAGTGCTGACGACAGGCACATTTCTGGGTGGGCTGATCCATGTGGGTGAGAAGACGTTGCCGGCCGGGCGCTCCGGCGATACGGCGGTGCATGGATTGACCGACGAGCTGTATCAGCGTGAATTCAAACTGGGCCGGTTGAAGACAGGAACACCGCCGCGGCTGGATAGAAAATCGATCAATTGGAATAGTCTGGAGCAGCAGCCCGGTGAGACGGACGTGCTGTCGTTCTCGTGGTGTCACGATCGGGTATTGCAGAATCAGCTGCCATGCGCGATTACGCGAACCTGCGAGCGGGGGCACCAGATTATTCGCGATAATATTGAGCGTTCTCCAATGTATTCCGGCCAGATCGAAGGGGTCGGGCCGCGCTATTGTCCCAGCATCGAAGATAAGGTGGTGCGCTTTGCCGATAAAACGAGCCACCAGATATTCCTGGAGCCCGAGGGTCGTGATCATGACGAGGTCTACCCGAATGGCATATCGACATCACTGCCGGTTGATGTGCAATGGGCATTCATCCGTTCGATTCAAGGTCTCGAGCAGGCAGTGATTATTCGCCCGGGTTACGCGATCGAGTATGACTATGTCGATCCGCAGGAGCTCAGGGCAACACTGGAGTGCAAGAAGGTGGCCGGGCTGTTTCATGCCGGCCAGATCAATGGAACGACCGGTTATGAAGAGGCAGCAGCGCAGGGTTTGCTGGCCGGTATCAATGCTGCGGCATGCGCGCTGGATCTGGGTAGCTGGGTTCCGGATCGCTCACAGGCATATCTGGGGGTGATGGTGGATGATTTGGTCACGAAGGGTGTGACCGAACCATATCGGATGTTTACATCCCGTGCGGAATTCCGCTTGCAGCTGCGGGAGGATAATGCTGACCTACGTCTTGGCGATGATGCTGTACGCATGGGTCTGTATGACGAAGATCGGCTTCGTGCCTACGAGGCCAGGCAGCGTCGGCTTTCGAGAGGGATTGAGCAGGCGCGCAAAACAGTAATTGGGACGGGTAGACTCTGGCGCGAGCGATTGACCGCGCTTGATCTACCACTGCCGGGTAAGTCAATGAATCTGTTGGCCTATACTCATCGCAATGATGTGGATGCACAGAGAGCGCTGGCTCTAATCGATCTGGATGAGGGGATGGGTGTTAGGGATCTGAAGTCGTTGCTGGCGCTGATTCACTATGACGGTTATCTGGATAAGCAGCAGTTGGAGGTGGAGAAGTTCAGGCAGATGGAGCATCAGAAGATACCGCCCGGTTTCGATTATTCACAGGTGAAGGGTTTGAGTATCGAGTGTTGTCAGCGCTTGAGTGCGCTTCAGCCGGCGACGCTCGGGCAGGCCTCGCGCATCTCCGGCATTACGCCGGCATCATTAACGACGCTGATGCTGAGCTTGAGGCAGGCTGATGTACGATAGTTGCGATGCATATGTGAGTGAAGTGATGAAGTTTCGGAGGGCGCTTAACCTGACATCAGTGTCTGATCCGGAGTTGTTTCGCGAACGCTTCATTGCTCCGTCGCTGGCGCTATCTGAGTGGATGCCGGAGCAGGGTAGGGTGCTGGATATCGGTAGCGGTATGGGGGTGCCCGGCATCCCATTATTGATTGGCAGTCCGGGTCTGACCGGGGTGCTGGTCGAGCGTAGAAAGAAGCGTGCTGAATTCCTGCGTCATGTCGTGCGCAAGCTGGAGCTGCATGCGGAGGTTTATGATGCTGACATCCATGTGTTGGAATCGCTCCGTGTGGATGTCTGTGTGGCCCGGGCTGTTGCTGACCAGCAGATGTTGCTGGAGATGTGTATCCGGCATGCTAACCCGGATGCAATTGCCGTGCTGCCGGTGCCGCGTTCGAGTAGAGCTGCTGATGTTGATGGCTGGACGGTTTCAGGCGAGTATGCGATTAGCGCTGGTTCGTCGAATGAACAGAAGCAGATGATCCGCTGCTATCGCTACAACAGGTAGGATGTGCACAGGAGGTTTCACGTGAAACATCAGGGATTGGGTCCCGTGATTGCAATTGCGAACCAGAAAGGCGGTGTTGGTAAAACAACGACCAGCATCAATCTGGCTGCATCGCTGGCTGCGCTAGATCAGCGCGTGCTACTGGTGGATCTCGATCCGCAGGGGAACTCGACCTCCGGACTGGGAGTGGATCAGCATCAGGTTGAATCCGGAACATATGCTGTGCTGATGGGTGATCGCCCGTTGTCGGACAGTATTGTCGAGACCGATTGCGAACGGCTGTCGCTGTTGCCGGCCAGTATGGATCTGGCTGGAGCGGAAGTGGAGCTGGTCAGCGAGATCGGTCGCGAACTGAAATTGCATCAGGCGTTCGCTTCATATGCAGGAGAGGCGTTTGATTACATCTTTATCGACTGCCCGCCGGCGTTGAGTCTATTGACAGTGAATGCGCTGTCGGCGGCAGATAAGGTGATGGTAACATTGCAGACAGAGTTTTATGCGATGGAGGGATTAACGCAACTGATGGATTCAATCCGCCGGATCCGTCAGGCGCTGAATGCGGAGCTGGCGATAGACGGAATTCTGCTGACGATGGTGGATCGCAGGAACAATCTGTCGATGCTGGTTGAGCAGGATGTGCGCGCTTATTTCGGCTCGCAGGTCTATGAAGAGGTGATCCCGAGGAATGTGCGCCTGTCTGAAGCGCCGAGTTATGGCGTGCCGGTGATGTATCACGATGTGCGCTCGAAGGGGGCGCAGGCCTATCTAGCGGTTGCGAAGGAATTTATGCACCGCCGGCAGGTATAACAGAGAAACGATCAGAGCGGGGAGAGAGCAATGGCAGTGGTGAAGAACAGAGGTTTGGGTCGCGGACTGAATGCGCTGTTGGGTGATACGCCGACGCCGGAGGTGATGCGGCAGGCGACGCACATTCCGATTTCCAAAATCAGGCCGAACCGTTACCAGCCGAGGAGCCAGTTTGCCGACAGTGAGCTGGCTGCATTGACCGAGTCGATTCGTCGCGAGGGTGTTTTGATGCCGGTTCTGCTGCGTCCTCAGGGCGACGCTTACGAGCTGATTGCTGGGGAGCGGCGCTGGCGCGCATCGCAGGCTGCCGGCTTGACGGAAATTCCGGCAGTCGTACGCAATGTGAATGATCTGCAGGCGTTGGAGTTGGCGATCATCGAAAATGAACAGCGGGATGATCTGACTGCGATTGAGTCGGCGCGGGCCTACAGTCGGATGATTGAGGAGTTCGGCTGTACGCAGCAGCAGGTAGCCGAGAAGATCGGCGTCTCCCGCGTTCAGGTTAGCAATCTGATCCGTTTATTACAGCTCTCCGACCTGATCAAACAGATGATCGAGGAGAGGCAGCTGAGCATGGGTCAGGCTAGGCCGCTGGTAGGTTTGCCGGAGGCTGTTGCCGAACAGTTGGCGCGACTGTGCGTGGAGCTAGGGTGGAGTGCGCGTCAGATGGAGCGGGAGGCGAAAAAGGCGGCCAAGGCACCGGTGAGTGCCAAGCCGAAGAGCGTTGATGCCGATGTGCTGGCCCTGCAGGATGAGTTGACCCGCAAGCTCGGTCTGACGGTTGAGATTGTATGCAGGAAAAACGGCGCCGGGGAGATGCGTATCCACTATTCACAGGCCGCGGAACTGGATGGGGTGTTGCGAAAACTGAGAAGTCATGAATAGTGTTTTATAATCAAATGGTTATGCGGTTTGTCACCGGATGAGGTTCGAGCTGTGCGGGTAAATGGCCGCGGTTTCAGGGCTGTGAACTGGCATGCCAGGTCCGCTGGCGTGCAGTGGATCGAGCAGCGCCTGCTGCCTCATCGTTTCGAGCAAAGATTGAGTCGAGACCCCGAGGGTGTCGCGCTCGCGATTGAATCGATGCAGGTGCGAGGCGCGCCGACGATCGGCGCGACGGCGGCTTTCGGTCTGGCGCTGGCATGGCGGGTGGATCGGGGTCGCTTTTTTGATCACTGGCTGCCCCGATATCGCGCGACGCGGCCGACTGCCGTGAATCTGTTCCACGCCTGTGATGCGATGCAGGCGTGTGCGATGGGGGAGCCTCGGGCGGAGCAGATGGTCGAGCGGGCGCAGGCCTATGCTGATGCTGGAGTGGATGCAAACCGTCGTATCGGCATGGTGACGGCTGAGTTGCTGGCGCGCGGGCAGCGGCGGATTCTGACCCACTGTAATGCCGGCTGGCTGGCGGCGGTTGACTGGGGGACGGCAATGGCCGGAATCTATCAGCTGGCGCAGGCGGGCGAGGAACCGTTTGTCTGGGTCGATGAGACCAGACCCAGATTGCAGGGTGCGCGGCTGACTGCGTGGGAGTTGTCACAGGAGGGGGTGGCCTGTCGCATCCAGGCCGACGGCGCGGCTGCATGGATGATGGCGCAGGGGCAGGTTGATGCGGTCGTAGTTGGCGCGGATCGTATAGCAGCCAATGGCGATGTGGTCAACAAGATCGGCACCTATGCGCTGTCGCTGGCGGCGCGTGAGCATGGCGTACCAATGTATGTCGCCGCACCGGCATCTACATTCGATGAGGCTTGCGCCAGTGGCTTCGATATACCGATTGAGCAGCGGGATGATGACGAGTTACTGTGCATGGACGGTATCGACGCGACGGGTGAGTGCGTCGATGTACGTATTGCGGCGAGCGAGGTTGCGGCCAGCAATCCGGCATTCGATGTGACGCCCTATAAAAACCTGAGTGGTATCATCAGTGAGCAGGGTGTATGGATGCCGGGTGTCATACGAGAGACTGTGAGGAGGGGTTATGAGACGAACAGCGATTTATCCGGGCACCTTTGATCCGATTACGCTCGGTCATGTCGATGTGGTTCGACGCGGGATGAAGCTGTTTGATCGTATTGTGATCGGCGTGGCGGATAATCCGAACAAGGGGCCGATGTTCGATGTGGAGACGCGGCTCGCGATGGTGCGGGAGACCTTTACATCGGAGTCCCAGGTAGAGGCAGTGCGGTTTTCCGGGCTGCTCGTCGATCTGGCGCATGATAATCGGGCCGGCGCGATCCTGCGCGGCCTGCGGGCGGCCTCCGATTTTGAATACGAGTTCCAGATGGCAACGATGAACAGGCGGCTGGATGCCGAGATCGAAACGGTGTTTGTAATGGCCAGAGAAGACTACACCTTTGTGTCGTCGCGTTTTATCCGCGAGATTTCGAGTATGGGCGGGGATGTATCGGAGTTGGTGCCCGCACCGGTACTGAACTGGCTGGCAAAAACGGCGCGTTGATAACCGGCAGCAAGGCGTGTGCTATGTTATGCGAATTCGGCGCGGGTTTCGGCAATATCCGAATTGGGGCTTGAGTTCGGTACTCCGGCCGGTATGATGCGCCACCCTTGCCGGCATAGCTCAGTTGGTAGAGCAGCTGATTTGTAATCAGCAGGCCACGGGTTCGACTCCTGTTGCCGGCTCCAGGTAAGGTTTTTGTCGCGCACCTTGACAGTGCGCTGCAAAGATGCAGTATCGCGCGCCCTTTTAGGTTGTCCTTTTGATAGGTCTGCTTGTGAAGGTGTGTTACGGAGAGGTTCCCGAGTGGCTAAAGGGGGCAGACTGTAAATCTGCTGGCTCAGC
>CAYSMR010000096.1:0-7178 GCA_964432195.1 uncultured Zetaproteobacteria bacterium
TTCCTGTCGCAGGCCGAGCACGACGAAGCGGCGCAGAGCATCCTGATCTCGACTGACAGACACCTGCTCGATCAGGTCGCCGCGGCCATCGAGGCGCATCTGGCCGTGCTGCCGCGCGCCGCGATTGCGCGCGCCTCGGTCGAAACGCACGGCGCGCTGATCCATGTGCAAAACTGGGATGAGGCCGCCGAGGTCGTCAACACGATTGCGCCGGAACACCTGGAGCTGTCGCTGGAGGATCCCGATACTCTGCTGCCGTCGATCCGCCATGCCGGTGCGATCTTCATCGGCCATTTCGTGCCTGAAGCGCTGGGCGACTATATCGCTGGCCCGAACCATGTGTTGCCGACCAATCGCACGGCCCGCTTCTCCAGCCCGCTCGGCGTATACGATTTCCAGAAACGCAGCAGCCTGATCCGCGCCACCCGCGCCGCCGTCGAGCAGATCGGCCCGGCCGCCGCGCATCTGGCTCACCGCGAAGGACTGCAGGCGCACGCGCTGACGCTGGAACTGCGCCTGAAGAAACAGCCGCAGTGATCCGTTCCGATATCAAGGCGCTGTCGGCCTATCATGTGCCAGACAGCAGCGGCATGATCAAGCTCGATGCGATGGAGAATCCGTTCCCGATGCCGGATGCGCTGCGACAGGCCTGGCTGGAACAGCTGGGACGGGTGCAGATCAACCGCTATCCGGATGCCGATATGCGCGAGCTGCGCGAAAAAATCGCCGCGCGCGCCGGCGTCGATGCCGACCAGATCCTGCTCGGCAACGGCTCCGACGAAATCATCCAGATGCTGCTGATGGCCATCTGCCCCGGCGCCTGCGTCGCGCCGGCCCCGACCTTCGTCATGTACGATCTGATCTCGCATTGGCTGAAACGGCCGGTCGCAACGGTGCCGCTGACGGCCGATTTCAGCCTCGATCCAGATCATTTCCTGCAGGCCTGCGCGCGTGAAAAGGCCGAGATTGCCTTTCTGGCCTGCCCGAATAATCCGACTGGCAACCTCTGGCTGCTGGAGACCGTGCGCAAGATTGCCGCCGGCTTCAACGGTCTGCTGGTCATCGACGAAGCCTACGGTCCGTTCGCCGAACGCGAGCATACCGGGCTGATCGCCGATAATGTAATGGTGCTGCGCACCTTCTCGAAACTGGGCTGGGCCGGTCTGCGGCTCGGCTACCTGATCGGCGAGGCCGTCCAGATCGCGCAGCTGAACAAGGTGCGCATGCCCTACAATATCAATGCGCTGACCCAGGCCTCGGCACTACTGCTGCTCGACCATTTCGACTGCTTCGAGCAGCAGGCCGCCCTGATCCGGGCCGAGCGCGATCGGGTGTTCGCGGCGCTGGATGCGATCGATGGCATTGAGCCGTTCCCATCGCAGACCAATTTCATCCTGATCCGCGTGCCCGACGCCGATGCCGTGTTCGCCGCGCTCAGACAGCGCGGCATCCTGATCAAGAACCTGCACAGCGCGCGCGGCTTGCTCGCCAACTGCCTGCGCATCACGATTGGCGCGAACGACGAAAACGATGCCGTACTGGACGCACTGAAGGAGATTCTGACATGACACGCAAGGCCGCTATTGAACGCACGACGAAAGAGACCTCGATCCGGCTGAGCCTAGACCTGGACGGCAGCGGCGCAGCCGCGCTGAACTCGTCGATCCCGTTCCTCGATCATATGCTCGAACAGATCGCGCGCCACGGCCTGATCGACCTGAATGTCGATGCCCAGGGCGACCGCGAGATCGACGATCACCACACCGTCGAGGATATCGGCATCTGTCTCGGCGAGGCGCTGCGCGAAGCGGTCGGCGACAAGGCCGGCATTGTACGCTACGGCCACGCCTATGTGCCGCTCGATGAGGCGCTGTCGCGCGTCGTGCTCGATTTCTCCGGTCGTCCGGGGCTTGAGTACCATATCGACTTCCCCAAGGAGACCGTCGGCGGCTTCGATATCGATCTGTTCAAGGAGTTTTTCCAGGCCATCAGCAATCACGGCCGCATCACGATCCATATCGATACGCTGCGCGGCGGCAACAACCACCATATCATCGAAACGGTATTCAAGGCCTTCGGCCGCGCCCTGCGCATGGCCGTTGCCGCCGATCCGCGCCAGAGCGGCATTCCTTCCACGAAGGGAGCGCTCTAGGCATGGCCGGATTACTCGCTGCGACGGTGCTGCCATGATCGGACTGATCAATTACGGCATGGGCAACCTGCATTCGGTGGCCAAGGCGCTCGAGCAGGTCGGCGGCAGTGTAGAACTGATCAGCGACGCCGATGCGCTGGCGCGCTGCGATCGCATTGTACTGCCCGGCGTCGGCGCATTCCGCGACTGTGTCGGCGCGCTGCAGCAGAACGGCATGGATCAGGCGCTGAAAGAGCGGCTGGCGGCCGAAACGCCTTTTCTGGGCATCTGCCTCGGCATGCAGGTGCTGATGGATGTCTCGTTCGAGTTCGGCCGCCATCCGGGGCTCGGGCTGATCCCCGGCGCGGTCAAGCCGTTTCCGGAGGAGCATCCGGCACGCGGCTTCAAGATTCCGCATATGGGCTGGAACGATGTCGTGCTCTCGTCCGCAACAGAGCCGCATCCGGTGCTGGCGCCACTGGCCGGGCAGCAGGTCTATTACGTGCACTCCTACTGCTGCATGCCGGCTAATCCCGATCACCTGCTGGCCGCCTGCTCCTATGGCGATTTCCCGTTTGCCGCGGCGATAGGGCGCGACAATATCGTCGCGGTACAGTTTCATCCCGAAAAATCACAACGGGCCGGACTGGCCCTGTTGGAGGCATTTCTGCAATGGCATCCGTAAACAGCTTTGAACTGATCCCGGCCATCGACCTGAAAGAGGGGCACTGCGTGCGTCTGAAGCAGGGACGCATGGATCAGGCCACCGATTACAGCGACGATCCGGCCGCGATGGCCGCGCACTGGCAGTCGCTCGGCGCGAAACGGCTGCATGTCGTCGATCTGGACGGTGCCTTTGCTGGCAAGCCGGCCAACCGCGAAGCGATCCGCGCAATCTGCGCCGAAATGACAATTCCGGTACAGCTCGGCGGCGGTCTGCGCAACCTGGGCATGATCGAGGAGACGCTGAAGCTGGGCGTGCAGCGGGTCATCCTCGGTTCGGTCGCAATCTCTGATCCGGCCCTGGTCACCGAGGCGTGCCGCGCCTTTCCCGGCCAGGTCTGCGTCGGCATCGATGCCAAGGCCGGCATGGTCGCCGTGCACGGCTGGGACGATGTCACCGATGTCGCAGCCGTCGATCTGGCCCGCCGCTTCGAGGATGCCGGCGTGGCTGCAATCATCTATACCGATATCGCCCGCGACGGCATGCTGACCGGCCCGAATATCGAGGAGACGGTTACGCTGGCGCGCGCAATCTCGATTCCGGTCATCGTATCCGGCGGCGTCGCCCGCATGGCCGATGTCACCGCCTGCGCGTCGCACCTGAATGCCGGCATCTGCGGCGCAATCACCGGCCGCGCCATTTACGAAGGCTCGCTCGATTTCGCGGCCGCGATGAAGGCGCTGGCATGACCGCCGAAGCCATCAACAGGGCGGGCGGATAATGCTCTCCAAACGCATCATGCCCTGCCTCGATGTCGCACACGGACGCGTCGTCAAGGGCGTGCAGTTCGTCGACATCGTCGATGCCGGCGATCCGGTCGAGGCGGCGATCAAATATGACGCGCAGGGGGCCGATGAGCTGACCTTCCTCGATATCCGCGCCAGCCACGAGAGCCGCGACACGCTCTATCACATGGTCACCGAGGTGGCCGAACATGTATTCATGCCGCTGACCGTCGGCGGCGGCATCAAGGCGCTGGCCGATATCGAGAATCTGCTGCACGCCGGCGCCGACAAGGTATCGATCAATACCGCGGCAATCTTCACGCCGGAGCTGGTCAAGCAGGCCGCCGAGCGCTTCGGCTCCTCGACAATCGTCGTCGCGGTCGATGCCAAGCGCGTCGATGATCACTGGGAGTGCTTCACCCACGGCGGCCGCAAACCAACCGGCATCAATGCCGTCGACTGGGCCGAACGCATGTCCGATTACGGCGCCGGCGAAATCCTGCTGACCAGCATGGACGCCGACGGCACCAAAAGCGGTTACGATATCCCGCTGACCCGCGCCGTCGCCGATGCAGTCAGCGCCAATGTCATCGCCTCCGGCGGCGTCGGCACGCTGGAGCATCTGGCCGCGGGGCTGACCGAAGGCGGCGCCGATGCGGTGCTGGCCGCATCGATCTTCCATTTCGGCACGTTCACAATCCGCGAAGCCAAAACCTATCTTGCCGCGCAGGGTATCCCGGTACGTCTGTGATGGACCGGCAGCTCATCCTGCGCGCGATTCGCAACTAAATGGAATGGGCCCAGCAATTCGTTGAGCAGTACGGCTACTGGGCCGTCTTTATCTGGACATTTATCGAGGGCGAGAGCGTCTTTATCGCCGCCGCAGCGCTGGCCGCGGCCGGCCTGCTTCAGCCGTGGAAGGTCATCGTCGTCGCCGCCTGCGGTGCCTATATCGGCCATATCGTCTTTTTCATTATCGGTCGCTGGAAGGGGATGGCCGTGATCAATGCGGTTCCGTTCCTCAAACGCCACTACCCCAAGGCCAACATGGTACTGGATCGTTACGCCCACTGGTCGATCTTCATCTTCCAGTACCTCTACGGCACGCGGCTCGTCGCCGCGATCATGTTCGGCTGCTCCAGCATCGGCTTCGCTCGCTTCGCGCTGCTGCAGATCATCAACTGCATCACCTGGGCGATCGTGATCTATGCTGTCGGCCATGCGCTCGGCATGGCCGGCGTTGCGATTCTGCACCGCTTCGGCATCGCCGGTCTGGTCGCGGTCATTGTCGCCGCGCTGCTGCTCGGTGGCGGTATCTATCTGCACTACGGGCACCGCCTGCGCAAACACCTCTCCAATGATGATCAACAACGGGGTGACGAATAACGACGAAGGGTTTATAATAGTGTTCCGGAGGCGCATCATGAGTGTTCGTCCCGCTGCTGTTGCCAATATATTCTACCCCAGCGATCTCCGTTCGCTGAGCAATTTTATCGCCGATGCGCTCACCTATGCACGGGCCCGTCTGTCCGCCGCGTATGCCGCGCCGCGCGCGCTGGTCGTTCCCCATGCCGGTTATATCTATTCCGGACTGACCGCAGCCTTTGCCTACGCCAGTCTGAACAGCGCGGATTTCCGCCGCGTCGTGCTGCTCGGACCGGCCCATCGGGTCGCATTTTTCGGTATCGCCCTCTCCGGCTCGGATGCGTTCGCCACGCCGCTGGGAGATGTGCCGATCGACAGTGAGGCGACGGCCGAGGCGCTGGAACTGCCGGAGGTGCATATCCACAACCTGGCCCATGCGCAGGAGCATTCGCTGGAGGTGCAGCTGCCGTTCCTGCAGCGCGTGCTCGATCAGTTCACGCTGCTGCCGATGTGCATCGGCTCGGTACAGCCGGCCGCTGTCGCGCGCGTCATCGCGCAGTTCTGCGATCAGCCGGAGACGCTGTTTGTGATCAGCTCCGATCTCTCCCATTACCACCCCTATGTCGCGGCGCGCGCGCGTGATCTGGCCGCGATCGATCAAATCCTCGCACTGCAGCCGCCGCTGCATCATGAACAGGCCTGCGGCGCAACCGGCATCAACGCCCTGTCGCTCGTGGCCCGACAACAGACGTGGCAGCCGCAGCTGCTCGACTACCGCAACTCCGGCGACACGGCCGGCGATCGCGATCGTGTCGTCGGTTATGCCGCGCTCGTCTATTCGGGCCGGGAGGAGGCGTCATGAACAGCTACGCCGGCGCCATACTGCCGCCGCTGGCGCGGCGGGCGATTGCCGAGCGCCTCGGGCTGAATTCGCCGCCCGTGCCGGGCGCAGATGCCGACTGGCTGCGCCAGCCGGCGGCCACGTTTGTCACGCTGACACTGGACGGGGCGCTGCGCGGCTGTATCGGCTCGCTGGAGGCATACCGGCCGCTGATTGAGGATCTGCAGGCCAATGCCGTCGCCGCGGCATTTCACGATCCCAGATTTGCGCCGCTCACCGCGCCCGAATTCGCCCGTATGCACATGGAAGTCTCGCTGCTGACCCCGATGCAACCGCTCGCATTCCACGACGAGGCCGATGCCTGCGCGGCACTGCGCCCTGGCATTGACGGCGTCGTGCTCGAATACGGCGCGCACAAGGGAACATTTCTGCCGCAGGTATGGGAGCAGCTGCCGGCGCCAGCCCGTTTCATGGCGCATCTGAAACTGAAGGCGGGCCTCCCGGCCGACTTCTGGCACCCGGAACTACGCCTGTTCACCTATCAGGTGGAGAAATATCGTGAAGCGGAGGAGCATGATCATGGCCAATGAACACTTCCCGGCCCACTACTGGCATCTGCTCGATGACGGCCGCATCCAGTGTGACCTCTGCCCGCGCGACTGCAAACTGCACGACGGCCAGCGCGGCCTCTGTTTCGTACGCAAACGCGAGGGCGAACAGATCGTGCTGACCACTTACGGCCGCTCATCGGGCTTCTGCATCGACCCGATCGAGAAGAAACCGCTCAACCATTTCTATCCCGGCTCCAGCGTGCTCTCGTTCGGCACGGCCGGCTGCAATCTGTCGTGCAAATTTTGCCAGAACTGGGATATCTCCAAATCACGCGAATTCGACCGCCTCTGCGATCAGGCCGAACCGGATCAGATCGCCCGCGCCGCCGTCGACAACGGCTGCAAGAGCGTCGCGTTCACCTACAACGATCCGGTGATCTTCCTCGAATATGCCGTCGATTCGGCCCGCGCCTGCCATGCACGCGACATCCGCACCGTGGCCGTCACGGCCGGCTATATCCATGCCGATGCGCGCAACGAGTTCTTCGAGCATATCGATGCGGCGAATATCGACCTGAAAGCGTTCAACGACGATTTCTATCATAAACTCTGCGTCGGCCGGCTGCAGCCGGTGCTCGATACGCTGCGCTATCTGAAGCATGACACCGATGTCTGGCTGGAGATCACAACGCTGCTGATTCCCGGGCAAAACGACAGCGACGACGAGCTGACCGCAATGTGCGACTGGATCGCCAGGGAACTCGGCCCGGACGTACCGCTCCACTTCACGGCCTTCCACCCCGACTGGAAAATGACCGACCTGCCACCGACGCCGGCCACG
>CAYSMR010000097.1:0-7113 GCA_964432195.1 uncultured Zetaproteobacteria bacterium
GTTCAGAAGACTCAAGGGCTTTCAACGGATATTCTCAAGGTTCGAAAAACTCGACATCACATTCTCATTCTTTATCTATACTTCGCTTTGATTATCGAATTCATCAAATAATGTTAACAGGCCCTAATGTTAACAGACCCTAGTTATTGCGTGCCGCTGCCCGGTAACGGCTGCTGCGTGACCTATTTCAGGAACAGCGCGTAGGCCGGGTTGTTCGACTCGTTGACATAGGGGTAGCCCAGCTCGTCGAGATAGCGTTCGAAAGCCGGACGATCCTGCGGCGGCACCTCGACGCCGGCCAGTACGCGGCCGAATGCGGCGGCATGGTTGCGGTAGTGGAACAGCGAGATATTCCAGCGGCCGCCGGCCCGGTTCAGGAAGCTGAGCAGCGCGCCGGGGCGCTCCGGGAACTCGAAACGGTAGAGCAGCTCATGCTCAACCACCGGGCAGCGGCCGCCGACCATATGGCGGATATGCAGCTTGGCCAGTTCGTTGTCCTGCAGATTCAGCGTCGGCAGCCCTGCAGCCTCGAGCGACTGCCGGATGGCGTCAGCCTCATCTGCCGATGCGATGCTGATGCCGGCAAAGACATGTGCCTCGCTGCGGCTGGACATGCGATAATTGAATTCGGTGATATTGCGCTCGCCGATAATGCGGCAGAACTCGAGGAACGAGCCGGGCCGTTCGGGGATTGTGACTGCGAACAGCGCCTCGCGACCTTCGCCCATTTCGGTGCGTTCGGCGACATGGCGCATGCGGTCGAAATTCATGTTCGCGCCGCTGTTGACCGCAGCCAGCAGCTGGCCGCGCGCGCCGGTGTCGCGCACATAGCGCTTTAGTCCGGCCAGCGCCAGCGCGCCGGCCGGCTCGACGATCGTGCGGTTGTCTTCGTAGATATCCTTGATCGCGGCGCAGATCTCGTCGGTATCGACGAGCAGGATCTCGTCGACATAGCGCTGCGCCAGCTCGAATGTATGCCTGCCGACCTGCTTGACCGCGACGCCGTCGGCAAAGATGCCGACCTGATCCAGCGTAACGCGTTCGCCGGCCTGCAGCGAATCGTGCATCGCGGCCGAATCGACCGGCTCGACGCCGATAATCTTCGTGCCGGGCGAGTGCTGCTTCAGATAAACGGCCATGCCGGCGATCAGGCCGCCGCCGCCGACCGGAATGAACACCGCATCCAGATCGCCCGGATACTGGCGCATCATCTCCTCGGCGATCGTGCCCTGACCGGCGATCACCAGCGGATCATCATAGGGATGGATGAATACCTTGCCGCTCTCGTCGCACAGCCTGGCCGCATGGGCGCTGGCATCGGAGTAGCTGTCGCCGTGCAGCACGACCTGTCCGCCCATCCGCTCGACAGCCCGAACCTTGATCTCCGGCGTCGTTTTTGGCATCACGATGGTTGCTTCGATGCCGAGCTTGTGGGCCGATAGCGCGACCCCCTGGGCATGGTTGCCGGCCGACGCGCAGATGACGCCGCGTTCGCGCTCGGCCGCGCTCAGCTGGGCGATCTTGTTATAGGCGCCGCGCAGTTTGAACGAGAATACCGGTTGCATATCCTCGCGCTTGAACAGCACCTCGTTGTGCAGCCGGGCCGACATTTTCGGCGCCAGCTGCAGCGGCGTTTCAATCGCGACATCATAGACGCGTGCTTGTTCGATGGCCTCAAGGTATAAATCGCTCATGGGGCGACTTGCTACCATGAACGGGATAAGGATTCGAGTTTGAAAATAGTCAATGCAACGCAGCTCGATCGGGGGCTGGCATACGCCGAGGCCTGCTTCGAGACCTTCCGCGTCATCGACGGCGCGGTGTTCGACTGGCCCGGCCACTGGCGGCGGCTGAGCCTCGGACTGAGCGAGTTCGGGCTGTTGCTGCCGGCCGGTTACGATGAGGAGCTGCTGTTCGCATGCCTGCGCCAGGCCGCGGCGACCGCACCGGATGCGCTGCTCAGGCTGACGATCAGCGGCGGCGCAGCCGGCTGGGGGCTGGCAAACCGGGCCCGAGAGCCGGTTGCGCATATCCAGTGCGCAGCCTATGCGCCGAATCCGGCGCCGCAGTTTCTGCGCCTGGCCGAGTGGCCGTTTCCGCTGCGCCGTAAAACGGCCAAGTTCACGGCCGATTACAGCGATACGCTGCGCGCGATGAACGGCGCGGATGATGCGCAGCTGCTGTTTGCGCAGCAGGGGCGGTTGCTGGCTGCGGCGACGGCGAATATACTGCTCTATCGCAACGGCGCGTGGCATACGCCGCCGGCCGAAGCAGGAGTACTGCCCGGCCGGGTGCGCGATTTCCTGCTCGCCCGGGGGCTGGTTCGCGAGACGCGCTGCCCGCTGGCGTGGCTTAAGGATTGCGAGGCGATGGCGGTCTGCAACAGCGGGCTGTTTATCCGGCCGGTGGCGCTGGTAGACGGCTGCGACCAGGCGCAGCCGCCGGCGCTGCGCCACGCCGCGCTGGATATATTGCGCGATGCGCTGAAGAGAGAAGACGGGGTGCCGATGGACATCAATCGATGGTGAAAAAGCTGATTGTCGCGGCGCTGCTGGGCTGCGCGCTGGCGGCGCTGGGCGCGGCCGGCTGGTTCTATGCGCAGCTCGGCGCTGCGCATGCGCCGGCTCTGGCCGTCGAGCTGATGATCCCGAAAGGGGTGGCATCAGGCCGGATCGCAGCCATGCTGAGTGACGCCGACGTGATCGCATCACCGCTGGCATTCCGGCTGAAGCTGCGTCTGGATGGCAGCGGCGGGCGTCTGCGCAGCGGCCTCTACCGTTTTGCAGGGCCGGCCACGATCGATACGGTGATCGGCCGGCTGCTGCGCGGCGATGTGATGCGTTTCCGGGTGACCGTGCCGGAGGGGCTGCGCACCGACGAGGTGCTGCGGCTGCTGGCCGACAAAACGGCGACGAATTTGAGCGACTGGCAGGCGGCGCTGGGCGCGATATTCCCGAATGATGCGGAAGGACGTTTGCTGCCGGAGACCTACCAGTATACGAAGCCGCTCCGCATCCGGCCGATGTTAAAGGCGATGGCCGATGCGCAGCAGCGCATACTGGCCGAGCTTTCCGAAGATCCGGCCGAGCGCGACCGGCTGCGCATTATCGCATCGATTATCGAGAAGGAGACAATGATTGCGCGCGAGCGGCCGCTGGTCGCCGCGGTGATCCGCAACCGGCTGCGGCGCGGCATGCCGCTGCAGATGGACCCGACGGTGATTTACGGTATCTGGCGCACGACCGGCTCGTTCTCCGGCAATCTGCACAAGCGCGATCTGAGCCGCGATACGCCGTGGAGCACCTATACGCGCAGGGGGCTGCCGCCGACGCCGATCTGCAATCCGGGCGCGGCATCGCTCAGGGCGGCTGCGGCGCCGGCCGATGTGCCCTATCTCTATTTCGTCGCCGACGGTAGCGGCGGACACCGGTTCGCGGCGACGCTGGCCGAACATCAGGTCAATGTCGCGCGCTGGGTGCGCATGGATCGTCGCCGTCAACACCAGCTGCGCACAAAGGGGAGACCATGACAACATCACTGAAGGCGCTGACCAGCCTCGATCGTTTCTATCACGAGCTGCGCAAGATTCCGCAGCTCAGCCGCGAGGAGGAGGATGTGCTGGCGCGCAAATGGCGCGAGGAGTACGACCTCGGCGCAGTACAGGAGCTGATTACGGCCAACCTGCACAGCGTCGCGGCGATCGTGCGCGAATACCGCCATTTCGGTCTGCCCGAGGAGGATCTGATCCAGGAGGGGACGCTGGGGCTGATGCATGCGGTCAAGCGCTTCGATCCGGATCGCGGCTTCCGGCTGAAGACCTACGCCTCCTACTGGATTCGCGCGGCGATCCACGATTTTATCCTGCGCTCGTGGAGCATTGTCAAGATGGGCACGAACAAGCTGCAGCGGCGGATTTTTGCCGGCCTGCAGAAGGCCGAGTGCGCGATTGCGGCGCTGGAGGGGCGCAATCTGGAGGAGGTCGCCGAGCAGCACGGCACCAGCAGCGAATCCTATCAGGTGATCGCATCGTCATTCCTGCGCCGCGACTACTCGATCGACAGCGATCACGGCGATGAGGGGCAGGTGCTCGAACTGCCGGCCCCGGGCGATACGCCCGAAGAGGAGCTCGAGGAGAAGGACTGGGCCCGCTTCGCCCACGATCAGCTGGAGCAGGCGATGGCGCAGCTTTCCGATCGCGACCGCTATATCATCCGCCAGCGCCGGCTGATGGACCCGCCGGCAACGCTGAAGGAGCTCTCCGAGGAGCTCGGCGTATCGATCGAACGGGTGCGCCAGCTGGAGAAGCGGGCGATGAAGAAGATCGGCGAGCTCTGCTCCGATTACAGGGAGGTGTACTGATGCGTCGTCATCTGCTGTCAATACTGCTGCTGCTCCTTCTTGCCGTGTCGCTCGGCTATAACCTGCGCCCGTGGCTGGCGCAGCCGGACGCCGAACCGCGCACGGTCACGCCGCGCGGCGATCTGGCCGCCGACGAGCAGAGCACGATCGAGATCTTCAACCAGGCCAGCCCGTCGGTCGTGTTTATCACGACGACGGCGCAGCTTCTCAATCCGTGGACGCGGCGGGTCTACCGGACGCGCAAGGGGACCGGTTCCGGCTTTATCTGGGATACTGAGGGCGATGTCGTCACCAACTACCATGTGATCAAGGGGGCGGACTCCGCCCGCATCCGGCTGGCCGACGGCCGCGCCTACGAGGCGGTGCTGGTCGGAGCCAGCGCCGAGCACGATCTGGCCGTGCTGCGCATCAATGTACCGTTCAATGCGCCGCCGCCGGTGCCGATCGGCAGCAGTCACGATCTGCAGGTCGGCCAGAAGGTGTTCGCGATCGGCAATCCGTTCGGGCTCGATTATACCCTGACGACCGGCATCATCTCGGCGCTGGATCGCTCGATCAGCAAGGAGCGCAATCGCGAGATCCACCATCTGATCCAGACCGATGCAGCGATCAATCCGGGCAACTCCGGCGGCCCGCTGCTCGACTCGGTCGGTCGCCTGATCGGCATCAATACGGCGATCTATTCGCCGTCCGGGGCCAGCGTCGGCATCGGCTTCGCGATTCCGGTCGATACGGTCAACCGGCTGGTGCCGCAGCTGATCGCCTACGGCGAAACGATCCAGCCGTGGCTCGGCGTCGTGACCGATGCGGCGGCGGCGCGGCCGATTCTGGCGCAGCTGGGCGTCGAGGGCGTGCTGGTGCTCAATGTCGAGCCCGGTTCGTCGGCCGCGCGCGCCGGCCTGCGCCCGACGCAGCTGAACTGGGACGGCACGGTGATCCCCGGTGATGTGATTGTCAGCATCGATGGCAAGCCGGTGACGAGCCCGGCAGCGCTGCAGGAGCTGATCGAGACGCACAGGGTCGGCGATGCGCTGCAGCTGACTGTGCTGCGCGGCGATGCAACGGTTCGCATCAAGCTGCAGCTGGCCGCGCCGAGGCGGCGCTGATGGCGGCGGCCGATACGCTGATTATCGAGCTGGAGGTCGAGCCGGCGCAGCTGGTGCTGATGCAGGGTCTGCTGCAGGGCGAGGACGGGCTGGCGGTGATGCGCTGTTTCGATCCGGAGCATCGCAAACAGCAGCTGTGGACGACGCCGGCGATGCGCGCGGAGCTCTGCTACTGGCTGGAGAGCTTGTCCGATACGCTACCGTTCCGGATCTGCGGTGAATGGCTGTGGCAGCCGGACGGGGAGGCGTGAGGTGGCTATGATGACGCTGCCGCTCTACCAGGTCGATGCGTTTGCCGCTGCACTGTTCGAGGGTAATCCGGCCGCAGTCTGCCCGCTTGATGCGTGGCTGCCCGATGCGCTGATGCAGCGCATCGCCGAGGAGAACAATCTCTCCGAAACGGCGTTTTTCGCGCCGACGGCGGCCGGCGATTTCGAGATCCGCTGGTTTACGCCGACTCTCGAGGTCGATCTCTGCGGCCATGCGACGCTGGCGGCCGCGCATGTGCTGTTCCGCGAACAGGACTGGCGGGGTGATGAAATCGCGTTCGATTCGCGCTCCGGCCCGCTGCGGGTCACGCGGCGCGGGGAGCTGCTGTCGCTCGATTTTCCGCTGCAGCGTCCGCAGCCGTGCGAGCTGCCGGAGGGGATCGAGCATGCGTTTGCGGCCGAGCCGCTCGCCTGTCTGAAGGCGGAGGATTATATCGTGCTGTTCGAGTGCGAGGACGATCTGCTGGCGGCCGCGCCCGATCTGGCGCTGCTCAAGCAGCTGGACGGGCGCGGCGTGATTATCACGGCATTGCCGGGCGAGGCCGGCGATTACGATTTCGTTGTCCGCTTCTTCGCCCCGAAATGCGGCATCGATGAAGATCCGGTCACCGGCTCGGCCTATGCGCAGCTGGCCCCGTATTGGTCGGAGCGGCTCGGCCGCCGGGAACTGCGCGCCCGCCAGCTCTCGGAGCGGGGCGGGGAGGTGCGCTGCGCCGTCGATGGCGAGCGCGTCCGCATCGCCGGTCGCGCGGTGACCTATCTGCGCGGCGAGATCCGGATCGAGGTTGAACAAACCGAAACCGAACAGAGGAAGGTTGAACAGTGACGGCCCCGCAGCGCGACTGGCGGGCGGATATCCGGGCGCTGCTTGCGCAGCGCCGCAGCTGTTTTCTGGCGACGAGCGGAGAGGGCGGTCCCGAGTGTTCGATGGCCCCATTCGCCCTGCACGACGGCGCGCTGCTGCTGCACCTCTCGGCGCTGGCCCGCCACCGCGCCAATATCGAGCGGAGCCCGACGATCGGCCTGATGATCTGCGCGCTGGAGCAGTCCGACGCCTCGCCGCTGGCGTTACCCCGCCTGAGCATGCAGGGCGCGGTTTCGCCGGTGCCCGATGCGGATCTCGCCGCCGCCAGAGCCGCCTATTTGCGGCGCATCCCCGATGCCGAACCGCTCTTCTCGTTCGCCGATTTCCGCCTGTTCCGCTTCGCTCCAGAGCAGATTCACTGGGTCGGCGGCTTCGGCCAGGCGCGAAAGCTAGATTCTCAGCAGTGGCATTTGATACAGGCGGCTTAATACTTTGGTTATTATTTGTTACCGGGGTAAGTTGTAGGAATTGCACGCGTTGTTTACAGAATTTCTGAGATGAGGAGTTTCTGTAA
>CAYSMR010000098.1:0-7083 GCA_964432195.1 uncultured Zetaproteobacteria bacterium
ATCGGCATGATGCTCGATATCACGCTGCTGCTGGAGATATGGCTGCCGGTCACCGTCCTGCTGTTGGCGCTGATACTGTTCAAGTGCATCAGCATCACCCTGTTCTGCCGACTCGGCGGCTGGAACAGCGCCGTCGCACTGCGCACCGGCCTGGTACTGGCGCACGGAGGCGAATTCGGTTTCGCCATCCTGCTGCTGGCCATGGACGGCAATCTGCTCGGACCACAGATCGGCCAGATCGTA
Source organism: uncultured Zetaproteobacteria bacterium (assembly GCA_964432195.1). Classification (GTDB taxonomy): domain Bacteria; phylum Pseudomonadota; class Zetaproteobacteria; order Mariprofundales; family Mariprofundaceae; genus Mariprofundus. The sequence continues at coordinate 244 of CAYSMR010000098.1, forward strand.
CTGGCCGCAATGCTGTTCAGCATGGCGCTGGCGCCGCTGCTGATCCGCTACAACGCCGCCATTACCGCCCTGCTACTGCCGCGCGCGATGCAACGCAGCCGCGATGAGATCCGAGCCGGCATCGAGGCAGTATCGCATGCGCTGAACCATCACGTCATAATCTGCGGTTTCGGCCGGGTCGGCCGGGATACGCTCACACTGCTCAATGAGCAGCAGGTCCCGTGCATGGCGATCGACCTGGATCAGGAACAGGTACAGCGTGGCGTTGCAGCCCGGCTACCGGTCTCATACGGCGATGCCGGCAGCCTGTCGCTGCTGCACGCCTGCGGCCTCTCCCGCGCCGCAGCGCTGGTGATCACTATGATCGACTTCAATACCGCAATGAAAATTATCCGACGGGTGCGCGCCGTCGATCGCGAGCTGCCGATCCTTGTACGCACGCGCAAGGAGATGCATCTGTTCCAGCTCTATCAGGCCGGCGCCACCGAAGTCGTCGCCGATACCTTCGGCAGCGACCGGATGATCACCCCTGAACTATTACAGCGACTGAAGCTCTCGCCCGTCGCTATATGCGCAGAGACGGTACGACCATCAACAGCGCCTTCTTACGAGGACACTCAGTCTGCGCGGAAATGCTGACAATCAGCGCTTCCTTAAGCGGCCTCCAGCGCCAGCAGATAGAGATAGGCGGCGAAGCCGCCCAGCAACAGACAGCCTTCGAGCCGGTTAATGCGACCGGCCTTCAAACCGAACGAGACAATAAACAGCACGACCGTGAAACCGGCCATAATCGGAAAGTCGCGCAGCAGCGCCGGCGGGGCAAACGGGCCGGGGCGAATCAGGGCCGGCATCGCCAGCACGGCCAGCAGATTAAACATATTCGAGCCGATCACGTTGCCGATGGCCAGATCGACCTCGCCCTTGAGCGCGCTGGCCACCGAAGCGACCAGCTCCGGCAAACTCGTGCCGATTGCGACAATCGTCAGACCGACCACCAGGTCGCTGACGCCGAGCGCGTGCGCCACCTCGGCCGCGCCCCATACCACCAGGCGCGAACTGGCCATCAATACGAGCAGGCCGATCACAAACCACAGCGCCGCCCCCCCCATCGACATCTGCTGCGGAATGGAGTCGGTAAATTCCTGCACCAGCGGATCATCCCGGTCCTTCAGGCCGATGCGAGCAATCCAGAGCAGCATAACAATCAGCCCGACGCAGAGGCCGACCCCATCCATCATATCCAGTCGCCCGTCCGCCATCAGCACAAATGCGAACACCGTCACCAGAAACAGTACCGGCATCTCCCGCCGCAGCGTCATCGACTGCACGGCCAGCGGCGTCACCAGTGCAGTCACCCCCAGCACCAGCCCGATATTGGCGATATTCGAACCGATGGCGTTGCCGATGCCGAGATCGCGATTACCATCCAGCGCCGCCATCGCCGAGACGATCATCTCCGGCAGCGACGTACCGATACTGACAATCGTCAAACCGATCACCATCGGCGGCACGCGCAGGTTGCTGGCCAGCACCGATGCGCCATCGACAAAACGATCAGCGCTCCAGATCAACAGCAGCACGCCAACGGCAATCGCCGCAACAGGCCAGATCAGGCCTGCATCTGCCATCATAGCGGCAGACTCAGGCGCTTTCGGTCAGACGCTGCAGCGCCTCCCGATACTTCTGCGCTGTCCGGTCCCGGATCTCATCGGGCAACTCGGGACCGGGCGGCTGTTTGTCCCAATCCAGCGTTTCCAGCCAGTCGCGCACAATTTGCTTGTCGAAACTCGGAGGGCTGATACCCGGCTGATACTGATCGATCGGCCAGAACCGGGACGAATCCGGCGTCAGCACCTCATCGATCAGCGTCAGCCCCCCCTCTTCATCGAGCCCGAACTCGAACTTGGTATCGGCAATAATAATGCCCCGCTCCAGCGCATAGGCGGCTGCCTCGCGATAGAGCTGCAGGCTGACATCGCGCATCTGCGAAGCCAGCTCCGGCCCGATGATCTCGCACATCCGCTCAAAACTGATATTCTCGTCATGCGCACCCTGCTCCGCCTTCGTCGACGGCGTGAAAATCGGCTCCGGCAATCGATCCGCCATGCGCAACCCGTGCGGCAGCGCAATACCGCAGACCAAACCACTCTGCTGATACTCCTTCCAGCCGGAACCGATCAGGTAACCACGCGCAATCGCCTCGATCGGCACTGGCTTCAGCCGCTTGACGACGATCGCATGCTCAGCGACAGCCTGCCGCTCCCGCGCATCGGGGATCGCCTCCTCCAGCGTCATGTCGGAGACATGATTCGGCACAATATGCGAGAGCTTGTCGAACCAGAAATTCGACACGGCGTTGAGCACGGCGCCCTTGCCGGGAATCGGCGTCGGCAGAATCACATCGAACGCCGAGAGACGATCGGTCGTGACAATCAGCAGGTGCTTGTCGTCGATCTCGTACATATCGCGCACCTTGCCGCTGTGAAGCCGTTTCAGGCAGGTTATCTCGGCATGCATCAATGGGGCTGACATAGCATCTCCTGTGATTCGATCGATATTCGTTTCGGACCCAACATCAGATCCAGGCCCGTTTCATTTCATGCCGATCCCGGACATTCGGCAAGCATTCGGCGCAACCATGCGCCGCCATGCAAGCGGCGAAAAATGCACGATTGCAACCGATCCGACAAGCAGGCGCGCAGATCAGCCATACAATCCGCATGGTTGCATGAAACTTGCTTGCATACTACCCGTTACGCACCGCCGAACGAGAGGAGCACGCATGCATCTGGACCCGATGATGATGAATATTACGATCGTACTGACCGTTGCGCTGGCTATCGGCTATCTGGCCGTGCGGCTCGGCCTGCCGATTGTCGTCGCCTACATCATCTCGGGTATCATGCTCGGACCGACAATGCTGGGCGTGATCCAGGATCAGGAAACAGTTACCCGGGTCGGCGAAATCGGCGTGGTGATGCTGCTCTTTTTTGTCGGCATGGAGGTGTCGATTCCCAAACTGATGGAGCGCTGGCGCATCGCAGTGATCGGCACAGCCGTCCAGATTGCAATCAGCGTCGCCGTCTGCCTGGCGCTGGCATGGATCTTTCACCTGCCGACCAGCCTCGGCATCCTGTTCGGTTTCATGATCTCGCTCTCCAGCACGGCTGTCGTGCTCAAGGAGCTGCAGGATGCCGGCGAAATGGACGAGGCGTTCGGCCAGAATGCCGTCGGCGTGCTGCTGGTGCAGGACATGGCTATCGTGCCAATGATGATTATCCTGAGCCTGATCGGCGACAATGAGCTGCACGCCGCCGACCTGATCAAGCAGATCGTCGGCGGCGCGACGCTGCTGTCGATTGTGATCTGGCTGATGAAAACCGGCATGCTGCATATCCCAGCCTTCCTCAAGGGGAGCATCGAAAAGCGCGTGCTGCTCGGGCTGCTGCTCTGCCTCGGCGCCGCCACGCTGACCTCGTGGCTCGGCCTCTCCGCCGGCCTCGGCGCATTCCTGGCCGGCATGGTTCTGGCCTCCAGCGACCAGTCCGACTGGGTGCATCAGCACCTGGAATCGGTCTATGTGATTTTCGTCATGATTTTCTTCCTGTCGATCGGCATGATGGTCGATGTCGACTACCTGCAGTCGCACCTGCTGCTGGTCGGCGGCGCAACAGCGCTGGTATTCCTGTTCAATTCGGGCGTCAATGTGTTTGTCATGCGCGCGCTCGGCGAGAGCTGGCGCATGGCCCTGATCACCGGCGGCCTGCTCAGCCAGATCGGAGAGTTCTCGTTTCTGCTGGCTGCGGTCGGCGCGTTCGCCGGCATCCTGTCACCGGAACTGCACGAATTGACGGTGATCGTGATTGCGATGACACTGCTGTTCAGTCCGGTCTGGATGATGATGACCAAATGGCTGGCCCGGCAACAGGGCGTCGCCCAAACAACACATGCGAGGTAAACCATGCGTCTGCTGCATACAATGATACGGGTCGGTGACCTGGAACGCTCGATCGACTTCTACACGCACCTGCTCGGCATGCGCCTGCTGCGTCGCAAGGATTATCCGGGCGGCCGCTTCACGCTCGCCTTTGTCGGCTACGGCGATGAAGCCGATACGACAGTGATCGAACTGACCCATAACTGGGACCGGACATCCTACGAACACGGCGACGGTTTCGGTCATATCGCTATCGGCACCGACAATATCTACACACTATGCGACAATATTCGCGCCGCCGGCGGCGTCATCAGCCGCGAACCCGGCCCGATGAAGCACGGCGATACGGTCATCGCCTTCGTACGCGATCCGGACGGTTATGCAATCGAACTGATCGAACGACCGGCCTGAAGCTCGCGCTGCGGCGCAGCAAAATGTAGATTGGCACTACTGCAGTAGCTATCGTTGCGCCCCATGCATGCACGTCTGCCATCCATCCACCGCTACAGCCTGCTGTCAGCTGCCCTGACACTGCTCCTATTTACAAGCGTATCGGCTCAGGCCGACAACAGCGAGGGCGACGACATAGATGCCGGCGCAGCGGCGGTGCAGCAGGAGTGCGAACGCATCGGCCACAAACTGGGCAGCGTTTCAGTACGGGAGTGTCTGGATCGCCACCTGAGCGATACCGGCGCGCGCTCGGTTCGGGGCCAGGCAATCCTGATGAAGGAGTACCCGCCGCTCAAAACCCGCAAACCGATCGGCCGGGTACTGCTGATCGGCGGCACGCATGGCGATGAGTATGCCGCGGTCAGCATCGTGTTCAAATGGATGCAGACACTGGATCGATATCATTCGGGCATGTTTCACTGGCATGTGACGCCTCTGCTCAATCCGGACGGTCTGCTGCTGCACCGTCCATCCGTGCGCCTGAACGACAACGGCGTCGACCTCAATCGCAATATGCCGTCACCGGACTGGTACCGGGAAACGGCCGATTACTGGAAAAGCAGGTCCTTCGATCCGCGCCGCTATCCGGGCACGGCGCCATTGAGTGAGCCGGAGAGCCGCTGGCTCTATGACGAGATCCGCAACTTCCAGCCGCATGCAATCGTATCGGTGCATGCCCCGTACGGCATCCTCGATTTCGACGGACCGCCGGTCGGGCCAACCGATATCGGCTACCTGCATATCAAACTGATCGGCGTCTATCCGGGTTCGCTCGGTAACTTTGCCGGCATTCAGCACGATATTCCGGTCATCACCGTCGAGCTGCCGCATGCCGGCATCATGCCGACCCATGCTCAGATCTCGCATATGTGGCGCGATCTGATCCACTGGCTGCGCCGCAACATCCCCAAAGAGAAGACTGTCCAGGCCTATGCCTCGTTCGATGAAATCACCCGCAAGCTGATGGAATCCTCGCCGTCACCCCAGCGTAGCGACGACGGTCCGACAGATGCGGCAGCAACACCGGCCATTGCAGAACGCATAGCCCCCAAAAAACCGAAATCCGAAGTCCACATCAACAAGGTGATCAACTGATGCCACGATACGCGCGCACCCTGCTGATACTGTTTACGCTGATGCTGATTTCCGCCCCGCTCGCTCCCGATGCGGCGACCGGACATATGAGCAAGCAGCAGGCCTGCGAACTGCTCAAGCAGGGCAACAATCCGGCCGTACGCGCACTGCCGGCCGGCGAACGGGAGATCCTGCTGGCCAAACTGGCTCTGGATGCCGGTCGCACGGAGGAGGCAATCCGGGTTCTGAGTAGCAGCGCCGTGGCCGGAAATCCGCTTGCGGCATTGATCCGGGCTGAAGCCTATCGCCGCCAGTCTGTCGCTGCAGCACGGCGCGCCGGTCACTATGCCCATGCCGTCACCGGCAATATCGGCAAGCTGCAAAAGGCCCGGCTGAGTGTTGGCCTGAATCAGGCTGAAACTCGACTCCAGGCATTTATGGCCGGCCGTCAGCTCGCCGCAGCTGCGCCGCAGCGATCACTTGCGCATCCGCAACCGGTCCACCGGACTCCAAGCAAGCACCAACCCGCAACGCCGACCCGCAGCAACCGCAGTCAGCTGCCGACCTCGCTGCTTGCCAGTATCGAAGCATGGCGCAGGGACTGGGAGTCGCGCAATGCCGACGCCTACCTGAGCCACTATCACCCGGCCTTCCGCAGCGCGAAAGGCGATTTCAGGTCATGGTCGGCCTACAAACAGCGCGTCAATGCACGCAAGACATATATTCATGTCAAGATCTCCGATCTGCGCCTGCGCCGCGGTCCGGAACAGGTCGCCGAAGGCGAAGCCGTGCTGGTCACATTCCGGCAGCAGTATCAATCCAGCAACTATGCCGCCAACAGCCGCAAGCAACTCTATCTGGTTCGCAAGCACGCTGACGACGGCTGGCTAATCCTGTTTGAGGGCGATGCATCCCCTCTCTATCGACACAGAACGACAGCACGCGCCAGCCAGAGCATCCGTCCCAATAATCAGGCACTGCGCAGCAGCGGCGCCTGGGCCATTAATATCGGTTCATTCGATTCGGCCGCCAATGCCCGGCAGATGGCCACCAGCATCCATATCGCCGGGCCGCAGCAACCATTCATCTCCAGCGCCTCGGTCGGCGGCAAGGCCGTACACCGCGTGCGCATCGGCCTCTATGCCAGCCGCAACAAAGCTGTCGATGCGATGCTAAAGATCTGCCCCAAACTGGGCCTCTCCGATTGCTGGCTGGAACAAGCCAAGTAGGCGCAGAGCAAACAGGCATCGTGCTGCTGCGCCGACGCACCATCCTGTTTTCCGACAAATACAGCTGGGCAACGGAAATCCGCAAGCGCATCAATTGTTAGAAATCATCGCGTTGTTTACAGTTTTTGTTGTCCGTAGAAATGCTCAAAG
>CAYSMR010000099.1:0-7077 GCA_964432195.1 uncultured Zetaproteobacteria bacterium
CAGGATGCCGAGGCAATAAACCAATACCGTTTACACAAAACTTCTTACACCCTCGCTGCTGACCGCGGATATCGGCCAAGTCCGGCATCTGCTTGGCATCCTCGCACGGCGCAGCCGTTCTGACCGCCGCAGTCAGCGGCGCGCTGCCGTCTAGGTGCCGGACCGCATCCAGCAGTTGCGCCGCCGGATATACCACTCAACCCGTCGATGGCGGCCGCTTCAGTGGCATTGTCCGCAGCCACGATCAGACCGCGATGGCCGGCGGCGCGCGCAAACAGGGCCAGTGGCAGCTCGCCGTTGACCGGATTCAGACGGCCATCGAGCGCCAGCTCGCCGATCATAAACGGCAGCTGCGTCGCGTGCCCGTTGCCCGCATCGGTCGGGGGGTACTGTGGCGGTCGGGATCGATCTGGCCGGAGGCGAGCAGTAGGCCAATCGCGATCGGCAGATCGAAATGTGAGCCGTCCTTGCGCCTGTCGGCCGGGGCCAGATTGACCGTAATGCGGCGCAGCGGAAATTCGAATCCGGAATTGACCACGGCTGCGTGCACCCGGTCGCGCGCTTCGCGTACGGCCGCTTCGCCGAGGCCGACCAGCGTCCAGCACGGCAGGCCGCGTGATAGGTCCACCTCGACATCGACAGCCTCGGCATCGAGGCCGCGCAGCGATGCGCTTGGAAATCGGGTCAGCAATGAGACCATTGTAGACTATTCGCGCCCCGCTCGCAGGCATCAGAGATTTGCAGGGGATCTGTTACCGCATCTGCTTCGGTATTGCCCTGTGCGGCGTTAGGGTTCCGGCGTTCATTCATGCAGAGGGAGACTATGACGGCAGAGCAGGCGATCGGCGTATTCGATTCGGGAGTGGGGGGGCTGTCGGTGCTCGCTCACATCCGTCGGCAGCTGCCGCATGAAGCGCTGATCTATGTCGCCGATTCAGCCTATATGCCCTATGGCTGCAAGCCCGAGTCGGTGGTGCGTCGGCGCTGCCTCGATATCGCCTCCTTTTTGACCGAACGCCGCTGCAAGGCGATTGTCGTGGCGTGCAATACGGCCACCGCAGCGGCCGTACAGCAGATGCGCGAACGCTTTGACGGGCCGGTGATCGGGATGGAACCGGCCGTCAAACCGGCCGTACTGCAGAGCGCGAGCGGCGTGGTCGGCGTGCTGGCAACGCGGGTGACGGCTGGCAGCGAGAAATTCCGCCGGCTGGCGGCCCGTTTTGCCGACCGGGCGCGGGTAATCGTGCAGCCCTGTCCGGGGCTGGTGGAGCATATCGAGGTCGGCGATCTGGACGGCGGAGAGATGCGCGCGCTGCTGCAGGGCTATCTGCAGCCGCTGCTGCGGCAAGGCGCGGATACGCTGGTGCTGGGTTGTACGCACTATCCGTTTATTGCGCCGCTGATCCGTGAGCTGGCCGGTGAGCAGGTCGCCGTGATCGACAGCGGCGCGGCTGTCGCGCGCGAGCTGGCGCGGCAGCTCGCGATGCGCGACCGGCTTGCGGAACCAGCCTCCGCCGCATCGCCTGTTTCGGCCTCGCGCGCAGCTCCGCTGCTATTCCGGAGCAGCGATGCGCAGGCGATTTCGGAGTCGCTGATGAGCCGTTTATGGGGGGAGAAGGTGACGCTGCGCCCGATGACATCTGTGTGACAGCGCGTGCGCGATGCTTGCACCTGATCCGGTTATGGTTACTGTTCGCGCAAATTTTATCAACCATAAGGAAAAAAACGCTATGAGCAGCAAAAAAATCACCAAAAAAGAGCTGAACACGATCGCAGCCGGTCTGGGGCTGAAGGGCGCGGCGAAACTGCGCAAGGTCGGACTGATTCATGCCATTCAGATTGCTGAAGGCAATAACGATTGTTTCGGACGCATTGAAAAATGTGCCGTCATGCCGTGTCTGTTCCGGGCTGAGTGCCAGGGCTGATCTGCAGCGCTGTCGCATGCGCGGAACGCGGGCCCGTCTGGTCCGCGTTTTTTGTTGGAACGCTTGATTGTCGGCGTTTCCGTGCAGGCTATGGGTGGCCTGCTATGATTCATCAGGATAGATGAATAAGATGGCGGTGCAGCCGACAGGTGAGCGGCAGGATGTCTGTCATCACTCTCTGCCTGGCCGTACTATTTCAGATAACTCTGCCACGCATCGTTGATGCCGTAGTACTCTTTGAGCATCTTTTTGAAAGCCAGCGCGGCGCGCTCGTTTTTAAAGCCGCTGCTGCGCACCCGGAACCAGGTTTTCCCCTTGATCTTCACGCGTACATATTCGGCCTTGATATCTCTGGCCATCAGTTGGCGAATCTTGCGCTCGGCCGTATTGCGTGACTTGACTGAATAGATGTTGACGACCCACCCCTTCACGGTACCCGGCGCGACCTCATAGCGGGCCAGCGGCGCGGCAGCCGGCCTCTGCTTCGGTTTTGAGGCCGGTTTTGCCGCTGTTTTGGACGCAGAGGTTGCGACGCGTGTCGCGCTGCGGTTGGCTGCCGTTTTGGCCGCCTGCTGCGCGGAGCTCTCTGCTGCGGATGAAGACCTTGATGCCGTCACGGCTGCCACTCCGCTGTTTCGCACAGGCATCACTGTATTGGCAGCGGTTGGCGCCCCGCTGCGGGGACGGGCAACGGCGGAGCGCCACTGCTCCGCGGTTTTTCCGGCGATGACCCGGGTCAATGTGTCGATGCGTTTCTCCAGCGTTTCGATCTGGCGGGTGAGCACGCCGTTCTGCTCCTGCTGTGTCTGTTGCATCTGTTCGAGCTGTTTGATCCGTTGCTGCAGCGCCGGTGTCGAGGCGCTCAGCTGCGTACTCTGCTGGCGGGCGTCGAGTCCGAGCCAGACCGCCAGCGCGGCAATCAGCATCGCAGCCAGTCCAAGGGTGAGCATGATGTTGTTGGCCAGAGCTGACCGCGACTGCGTCGGGGATGAATCCGGAGCTGTATCTGCAGGCGCTGCTGTGCCGGGCTGTTGTGGTGTTGACGTTTCGGGCGGGTTGCCCGCTGCTGCGCTTGCGATGCGATCGGCGGCAGGCTCATCCGCCAGCGCGCCGGCGGGGTTGGCAGAGAGATCGTTCGTTGCCTCTGTGACTTGTGCCCCCGGAGCCGCTGCTGATTCGCCTGTTGGTTGCTCGCCGGTTGCCTCCTCACTTGTTGCGACAGGGGTGCTTTCATATGTCGGCATACTTACTGCGGCAGAGCCTGCCGCGCCAACCTCGTCACTGCGTTCCACCAGCAACTGCTCGAGATCCTGTTCCAGCGTCGAGAGACTCTCCTGTTCGCTGCTCTCCAGCGCGGATTCAGGCTCTGGGGACGCGATTGGCTCCGTTTCGCTGGCTGTTGATGCTGTATCGGCGGATGGCTCCGGTTTCTGTCCGGAAGCCTGTTCATCGGCAGCCGGGAAGTCATCCATCAGGTCCTGCAGTGAATCGGTCATTTCGCTGTAGGCATCGATGTCGCCCGTATCCGGTTGCGCATCGGCCGCTTCGGTTTCGGGCAGATCATCTTCGGCATCCGGCTCGTCTAGCGGCATATCGAGATCGAACAACTCATCCGAGTCGAGAATATCGTCGAACAGTTGCTCGTCGGGCTGTTTGTTATTGGCGTGTTTGTCGATGTCGCTCACATCACCTCCGTAGGCACCCGGGGCAGGGATTGTTGCCGTCTCTGTTCAGCTGCGGCTGCAGCGACGGTCACGGCTTCTGAATCCAAGCATCTTTGATGCCATGTTTATGCGCCAGATACCGCCTCTGGGTCTCGGCTTCCTGCCTGCTGGCAAATCCGGCAATGCGCAGCCGGTACCACGGCTTCCCCTTGATCGTAACCGGGAACAGTTCGGCCGGAATGCCGAGTGCCCGGTAGCGGGCCAGCGTGCGCTGGGCTGCGGTTTTTGAATCGACCGAGGCCAGATTGACAACCCAGCCGACGGCGCCCTGACTGCGAACCGGCGTCAAAGATGCACTTGCAGTGCTGTGGCTGACCGATTTGACTGTGGCCGGGCGGCGATGCTGCGGCGCAAGCGCAGATGTGCGCCGCGCTGTAGTGGGGTTCATCTTGTCCAGCTGCTGTTGCAGTGCTGCAATTTGCAGCTGCAGCGCATCGATGCGGGCAGCGCTCTGCTCCTCCAGCGCGCTCAGGCGCGTCTCCAGCCGCCGCAGCTGGATATCGGTGACGAGGGCGCTTGATGCAGTGGCAGCTGGCGTGGCGGACTCGGACTGGTCATCGCTTGCGTCGCTGCCGGCATTCATCCAGACGGCGATTGCAGCCATCAGCATTGCGCCGACGGCAAACAGCGTGATCGGATGAAGGCGGCCGCGCGCGGCCGGTTCCGGCGCATCATGCTGATGGCCATCGCGCGGCGGCATGACCGGCTTGCTCGCATCATTCGGTGAGCGGGGCGTAGCATGATCTACCGGAGGTTCTGCAACGGTGGCCGTGGCGGCTTCTGCGCCGATTGTATCGGGCGCAGCGTCATCGTCTGCAAATGCGCGCGGCACAATCGGTTCTGCCTTGTCGTCGCCCTCGATCTTTTCGTTCTGTATGGGGGCGCCGAATGGATCCGTATACGGATCACTCTGCACGTCGCTGCTCTGTTGCTCCGGCTGCGTAGCAGCAAACAGATCACCGTCCTGCGGCGGTCGTGGCGATGCATCGCTGTGTAGGTCGAAATGATTCAGGGTGAAATCGTTATCGGCCGCGTGCCCTGTGTCGCTTGTCGGTTTGTCGCTCATCGGGGATGTGCTCCTGATCGGGTCTTGTGTGTGATGCTGTGCTCCGGATCGGAGCGATCCGGATGAATCTAGAGCGCCGGGTCGCGCTTGTGAACCGGTTCGGGGGCGGCGCCGCTCAGGCCGGCCTCGTCGAGCCAGCCGCTGCTCGCGTCGGGGATCGCATCGGCGTAGGGGATATAGGGCTTGATATCGAGCACCGGCGTGGCGTCGAGCATATCGTGTCCCTCGATATAGAGCGTGCGACCGCTGATCTTTTTCAGCCGTACTGCGGAGAGGCCGATGCTGTTCGGGCGGTGGGGCGCGCGGGTAGCGAACAGGCCGCGCCGGATTTTCGGGCCGCGCGGCGGCAGCACGGTCGGATTCCAGCCTCGGTTCAGGTGCATCCAGTAGATCACCCAGATATGCGAGAAGCCCTCCAAATCCTGCAGTGCCTGATTGAAGTTCAGTCCAGGATTGAGTCGTATTTCGGCCGCCTGCGGCTCATCTAGCGTCGGCTGGCGAGGCGTTGCGAAGCGTTCGCGATAGCTGCTGTGAACGACGCCGATCGCCTGCATGTCGATGCGCAACGCGGCGCTGTCGGCGTGGCTGACCTCGTCGGTATAGGACTTTGCCGGCTTGTTGCGCGGCGGACGCCTCTGCTCGCTACTCATTGGCCGCTCCCAAATTGGTGGCTCATGCCGAGGCGGTCTCCGGCTGCGTCAGCGCCAGCTGGCCCTCTACGCAGTCGATGCGTGCCACGCCGCCGCGCTGTAGCGCGCCGAACAGGATCGCATCGGCCAGCGGCTGTTTGATATGCTCCTGGATTAGCCGGGCCATCGGGCGCGCGCCCATCAGCGGATCGTAGCCGTGTCGGGCCAGCCATTTCCGCGCCGCCGGCGTGACCTCCAGCTCGACCTTCTTCTCTTCCAGCTGCGTCTCCAGTTCGATCAGCAGCTTGTCGACGACATGCAGAATCGTCTGTTCGGATAGCGGCGCGAAGCCGATAATCGCATCGAGCCGGTTGCGGAACTCCGGCGTGAACAGCCGTTTGACCGCCTCCTCATCCTCGCCCTTGCGCGGTTGCGGATTGAAGCCGACCGTATTCTGCTGCATCTCGAATGCGCCGGCGTTGCTGGTCATGATCAGCACGATATGGCGGAAATCGGCCTTGCGCCCGTTGTTGTCAGTCAGTGTGCCGTGATCCATAATCTGCAGCAGCAGATTGAACAGGTCCGGATGCGCCTTTTCGACCTCGTCGAGCAGCAGCACGGCATGCGGATTCTGGTTGACCGCCTCAGTCAGCAGGCCGCCCTGATCGAATCCGACATAGCCCGGAGGCGCGCCGATCAGCCGCGATACGGTATGCGACTCCATATATTCGGACATATCGAAGCGGATCAGCTCGACGCCCATGATGCGGGCCAGCTGGCGCGCCACTTCGGTCTTGCCGACGCCGGTCGGGCCGGTGAACAGGAACGAGCCGATCGGCTTCTCCGGGTGGGAGAGGCCGGCGCGCGACAGCTTGATGCTGGCTGAGAGCTGATCGATCGCGTTGTCCTGTCCGAATACGCACAGTTTCAGATCGCGGTCCAGGTGGGCCAGCCGCTTCTTGTCGGAGGCGTTGACCTGCTGATGCGGAATGCGCGCCATCGAGGCGACCATCGTCTCGATATCGTGCACATTGATCTGGCTGCGCCGTTTATCTTCCGGCTTGACGCGCATCGACGCGCCGGCCTCGTCGAGCACGTCGATCGCCGAGTCCGGCAGATGGCGGTCGCCCAGATAGCGCTTGGCCAGTCGGGCTGCCTGTTCGATAGCCGTCTGGCTGTAGCGTACGCCGTGGTGCTCCTGCAGGCGCGGTTTCAGTCCCTTGAGGATCTCGATCGTCTCCTCGATGCTCGGTTCGGGCACATCGACCTTCTGGAAACGGCGGGAGAGGGCGCGATCCTTTTCAAACAGGTTGCGGTACTCCTGATAGGTGGTCGCGCCAATGCAGCGTAACTCGCCGTTGGCCAGCGCCGGTTTGAGCAGGTTGGATGCATCCATCGTGCCGCCGCTGGCGGCGCCGGCGCCGATAATCGTGTGAATTTCATCGATGAACAGGATTGCCTGATCCTCGTCAGCCAGTGCCTGCAGTACCGCTTTCAGCCGCTCCTCGAAATCACCGCGGTATTTGGTGCCGGCCAGCAGCGCGCCCATGTCGAGAGCATAGATTGTCGCATGCCGGATTACATCCGGCGCCTTGTTCTGTTCGATGTTCAGCGCCAGTCCTTCGGCGATCGCGGTCTTGCCGACGCCGGCCTCGCCGACCAGCAGTGGATTGTTCTTGCGTCTGCGGCAGAGGATCTGGGTGCAGCGGGCCAGCTCGACGCTGCGTCCGATC
>CAYSMR010000100.1:0-6970 GCA_964432195.1 uncultured Zetaproteobacteria bacterium
GTAAGACGGAATAGTCCGTCAGTTTAACCGTTTACACAAAATTCAGGACACCCTCGTAACTGATCGCAGAGCTATTCCGGCGCGGCGCGGTCTGCGCAGCGGTCTGGCTGCTGTTGTGGACGGCTCCGTTGCTGAATGCGGATCTGGCCGCGCCGCTCTGTTCAAAACGATAGCCGGATCGAGAGCGGCAATGTAGAATTCTCTGTCCGCTACAATCTGCTGCGCTTCGGGCATGGCGGACTGGCTGCGCTGGCTGCCGTGAAGCTGCCGGCGGCGCGCGGCTGGGGTAGCGGCGGGGCCGATCTGGCCCAGGCGCTCACTGGTCACGGCGCGGAGCTGCCTGGCAGACTCATCTGGAGGGGTGGCTGATTCAGCCACTGGCGACGGAGCGGACCGGTCTGCGCTACCGGCGCTATCTGCGCGGTTCGCTGGCGCTCGGCTATCGGGTGGCCGAGTCGATTGCGTTAATTGTTCAGGCGCAGGGCGGCGGCTCTCCCTATCGCAGCGGGCTGCCAACGCTGGATCAGGCACCATTCCTGATCTCATTCGGGTTGCGCGGCGCAGCACCGGCCCCGGCTGGATGCTGACCGTTGTCGAGAATATCACCCAACTGACGACGCAGGATATATCGGTCGCATTCGGTTTAAGCTGGTCGCTCTAATTATCCGCAGCCAGTATTGACCCATGCATATCGATATGGCCGCCCGCACTGAGGCGAAACACGCATCAACCCTGCAGCTTGTTCTGCTGTTTGTCGCGGCGCTGGCGCTGTTTACGCTGCTGCGCTGGCAGCCGGAGTCGTGGTTGCGGCTGCAGATCGAGCGGCTGGTTGAGCAGGCCGGCATTGAGTTGCAGTATGACCGGCTGCAGTGTGACGGTATCAGCGTCGCGCTGGCGGGAGTCAGGCTGCGCGTGCCCGGCCGGCCTGAGTCCGTTTCATTGCAGCGGGTGAGTCTGCGGCCGGCATGGGGCGCGCTGTTGCATGGGGCTGCCGCTGTACGGGTGGCGGCGATCGGCGCTGCAGCCGGGGGGGCGCCGGCGCTGCAGATTGCCGTGACGCTGTTGCCGGGGCGGGAGCGCATCGTGCTGCGCGAAATCAGCGCCCGGCTGGATGCGGCCTGGTTGCGGCAGCTGCTGCCGCCGCAGCTGGTCCTACCGTTGGCGATCGGCGGCCGTTTTATGCTCAGCGGCGAGCTGGATCTGGCCGCCGCCGACGCTCGCCCGCAGGGCGGCGAGCTGCTGCTGCAGTGGCGGCAGGCGACGAGCGCGCTGACCGGGGGCGCGCCGCTGGGCGATTACCGGCTGACGCTGCAGGGCGGTGATGCGCCTGGCAGATGGCAATGGCGTCTGGATGGCGGATCGCGGCTGACGCTCAGCGGCCGCGGCCGCATCGATGTGCAGGCGGCCGACCCGCGCCAGTGGCGGATCAGCGGCGAGGCGCGCGCGCAGGTTGCCGCGGCCCTGTTGCCGGGGCTGCCGGCCGGAACGCCGATGGCGCTGACGCTCTACGGCACGCTGGGCGCGCTGCGGTTGCAGCTGCAGCCGTGATTCGGCTGATATGCCTGCTGACAAACTTTGACACATGCTGTTTCTGTTTCTAACCTGACGGGACATGAAAACAGACGGCGCAACACAGATTTATGGTATTATCGGCTGGCCGGTGAAGCACTCGCTGTCGCCGCTGTTCCAGTCCCGCTTTTTGCAGCAGCGCCGGATCAATGCGGTCTATCTGCCGTTCGCCGTGGTGCCCGATCAGCTGGCGCAGGCGATGGATGGTCTGTGGGCGCTCGGCGTGCAGGGATTCAATGTCACAGTGCCGCACAAGGAGTCGGTGTTCCGGATGGTCGACGCGGATGCCGATGCCCGCCTGATCGGCGCGGTCAATACCGTGCGTCGGGGTGATGCGGGGTGGCTGGCGACCAATACTGACTGGTCCGGCTTCAGGGCCGTGATTGAAGGATTGCAGGCTGATGTGAGCGGGCGAGACGTGCTGCTGTTCGGAGCCGGCGGTACGGCCCGCGCGGTGCTGCATGCGCTGGCCGGGTTGCAGCCGGCCCGCGTGCATATATGCAACCGCAATCCCGATCGTTTGGCCGGTCTGATTGCGGCAGCCGCATCCTCGTGGCCGACGCTGCAGTGCGAGCCTGTGGCCTGGGAGCAGGCGGCGGTGACGGCGCTCTGCGAGCATGCCCCGCTGCTGATCAATACGACCAGTATCGGTCTGCAGCCGGATCAGAACTTCCCATTTGCGCTGGCCGGATGCGGCGCTGCCGTGGATGCGGTCTACCGGCCGGACGGGCGCACCGCATTTATCGATGCGGCGCGCCATGCCGGGCGTAGCGGCGTGGACGGCCTGCCGATGCTGGTAGCGCAGGGGGCGGCGGCATTTGCCTGGTGGCACGACTGCGAGCGACCGGACTGCAGCGAGGCGCTGCAGTTGATGCAGCGCCATCTCGGCCGTCCGCTTGAGGCATTGCCGGGCTGGAGCGGGGCCGGATGAGCCGTTCGCGTCTGGGCGACCTGCTGCTGAGGCAGCAGCGAATCAGCCGGGAACAGCTCGATCAGGTACTGCGGGAGGCCCGACTGCATGGCGACAGTCTGACCGCACAGCTGGTCAAACAGCAGATCTTCACCGAGCCGGAGCTGGTCGCCTTTCTGGCTCGTTCGTTCGGCTGTCCGGTGATCGATCTCGACCAGGTCGAGATCGATGCCGGTGTCGCTGATATCCCGGTCGATGTGCTGCGCAAGAATCTGGCTCTGCCGCTGCGGCGCAAGGGCAATATCCTCAAGCTCGCCGTGGTCGATCCCTACGATATCAACGCTCTGGACGAGATCGCGTTTATTAGCGGCTGCAAGGTCGAGGTGATTGTCGCGGCCGAGAGTCAGCTGCTGCGCAAGCTTGACGAGCTGAGCAGCAGCGATGCTCATATGCAGCAGGTGATGGCCGATCTCGGCGCGATGGATGTCGAGGTGGTCGATACCTCGGAGGAGCATGTCGATGAGCTGACGCTGTCGGCCGAGGTCGAGGCCGCGCCGGTTGTGCGGCTGGTCAACCTGATTCTGATGGATGCGATCAAGCATGGCGCGTCGGATATTCATCTTGAGCCGTATGAGAAGGTGATGCGGGTGCGCTACCGGATCGACGGTGTGCTGCACGAGATCATGCGGCCGAGCCTGAGCATGCGTGATGCGATCGTATCGCGGCTGAAGATTCTGGCCCGGCTCGATATCTCGGAGCGGCGGCTGCCGCAGGACGGCCGCATCAAGCTGCGCATCCCGCCGGCCAAGACGGTTGATTTCCGGATCTCGGTACTGCCGACGCTGTTCGGTGAGAAGGTGGTCATGCGACTACTCGATCCGGCCAGTCTGCAGCTGGATATGAGCAAGCTCGGCTACCGCGACAATGCACTGCGCTGGCTGAAGGAGGCGATTCACCGCCCCTATGGCATGGTGCTGGTAACCGGTCCGACCGGCTCCGGTAAAACGGTCAGCCTCTATTCGGCCGTCTCCGAGTTGAATCAGCCGGGGGTCAATATCTTGACCGCCGAGGATCCGGTCGAATTTAATTTCATGGGCATCAATCAGGTCAACGTCAATCCGGATATCGGCCTTGATTTTCCGGCCGCCCTGCGTTCGTTCCTGCGTCAGGATCCCGATATCATCCTGATCGGCGAGATTCGCGATTATGAAACGGCGGCGATCGGCATCAAGGCGGCGCTGACCGGCCATCTGGTGCTGGCGACGCTGCATACCAATGATGCGCCGTCGACGATGACGCGGCTGGTCAATATGGGTATCGAGCCGTTTCTGGTCGGTTCGGCGATCAATCTGGTTTCGGCCCAGCGTCTGGCCCGCTGTATCTGTCCGGACTGCAAGACGCCGGATCGGATTCCGGCCGCCGCATTGATCGATGCCGGCGTGTCGGAGCATGAGGCGGCTGCGCTGCGGCCGATGCGAGGGGCGGGCTGCCGCATCTGCAACGGCACAGGCTACAAGGGGCGTACCGGCATTTATCAGGTGATGCCGGTGTTCGACGAGATCCGCGAGGCCGTCTATGCCGGCGAGAATTCGGACCAGATCAATGCGCTGGCGATCCGGCACGGGGTCAGAACGCTGCGCATGGAGGCGCTGGAGAAGGTCAAGCGCGGCGAGATTTCGCTTGAGGAGTGTCTGCGGGTGACGGTAGCGGACTGATGTGCGCCGGTGCATCCATCCAGCGCTGCGGTCGTGGCGCTATGAGAGAAGGTGAAGGGTAACGAACAGATGGCGACGTTTATTTGGCAGGCGAAAAACAGGCAGGGCGTGCCGCAGAGCGGCGAAATCGAAGCGCCCAATCGCGAGATTGCGACGGCGATCCTGCGTCGCAAGGGGCTGGTCGATGTGCAGGCGAAGAAGAAACCGATCGAGATCAACCTGTTCCCCGAGAAGGTGGATGACAAGGATATTTCGATCTTCTTCCGCCAGCTCTCGACGATGATCAATGCCGGCCTGCCGCTGGTGCAGTGCTTCGAGCTGGCCGAGCGCGGGGCCGAGAAGAAGGCGATGATCAAGCTGCTCGGCGAGGTGCGCCAGAGTCTGGAAGGAGGTAATCCGCTGGGAGAGACGATGCGCAAGTTTCCTGATGAGTTCGATCGCCTGACCTGCGCGCTGGTCGAGGCCGGCGAGCAGGGCGGCATCCTCGATACGATTCTGCTCCGGCTCTGCGTCTACAAGGAGAAGGCGCTGTCGCTGAAGGCGAAAATCAAGTCGGCGATGGTCTATCCGATTTCAATCCTTATGGTATCGTTCATTGTCACGGCGATTCTGATGATCTTTGTCGTACCGGTATTCGGCGAGATGTTTGCCGATGCCGGTTCCGAGTTGCCGCTGCCAACGCAGATTACGATGCAGATTTCCGATCTGTTCGTCGAATTCTGGTATATTGTTGTCGGCGCGCCGATTGCGCTGGTGATGGCCATTCGCGGTATCTACCAGACGCCGAAGGGGCGCTATCAGCTCGACAAGTTGCTGCTGGCGCTGCCGATACTCGGCGATGTGTTGCGCAAGGCATCGGTGGCCCGTTTCTGCCGCACCTTCTCGACGCTGAGCGCAGCCGGTGTGCCGATTCTGGAGTCGCTCGATACCGTTGCCGAGACCTCGGGCAATGTCGTTATCGAGCAGGTGATCCTCTCGTCGAAGGAGTCGATCTCGCAGGGGCAGACGCTGACCGCACCGTTGGAGGCGAGCCGGATCTTTCCGCTGATGGTGACGCAGATGATCTCGATCGGCGAGCAGACCGGTTCGCTGGAGGAGATGCTCAGTAAAATCGCCGACTTTTACGAGGAGGAGGTCGATACGGCTGTCGACAATATGCAGCAGCTGATGGAGCCGCTGATTATGGCCTTTCTCGGCGTCGTGATCGGCGGGCTGGTTGTCTCGATGTATCTGCCGATCTTCCAGATGGCCTCGATCGTCTGATCGACATCCCGGCCGTGCCCGTTCCGATATGCGCCTGATCCTCTATCGCGCGCTGGCCGCGGCCGTGATTGCCGTGGTGTTGTTGCTCTGGGTCTATCCTGCTGCGACCGCGTTCCAGCAGATGCTGATGACAGCGAGCGGTGCGCTGTTCATGCTGTTGCTGTTGATTCAGACCAGCCTGACTGCGAGCCGGGTTGCCGGGCAGAATCAGTTGGTCTTCCAGTATGCATCCGATACGGCGCTGGCCAGTATGCTGATTTTTGCCAGCGGCGGCGTATTCAGCCCGTTTTCGTTTCTTTACGGCCTGATCATTATCGCATCGGGCTCGCATGCGCGGCGGATGCTGCCAATTGTGATCAGTTTGCTGGCCTGTTCGGGCTATCTGTCGGCTGTCTACGGCGAGGCGTGGCTCTCCCGTGTCGAGGCGCTCGATACGCAGCAGGCGCTGCATGTGCTGCTGCAGGTATCGGCTCTGCTGCTGGTCGGTGGCGTGATGGCCTATATCGCGCGTCGTCATGCCGCTCTGCGGGCGCGCAGCGATCGCGCCGTGCGCCAGCACAGGAAGCTCAAGGATCTGCATGATCAGATCATGGCCGAAATGGCCGAAGGGGTGATTGTGCTTGATCGCGATCTGCAGGTCAGCGATATGAACAGCGCTGCGCGCGTACTACTGGGGCAGCGCAGTGTCGCGACGCTGCTGGCCTATCCGCCGCTGGCCGGCTTCTTCAGTCAGACGACGCAGCCCGATTTCCAGTGCGAGTATGACGACCCGGATGATGCGCAGCGGCGCACGCTGTTGCTGGCCGTGCGCCCGCTGTCGGCCGATGCCGATGCGGCCTGGCTGCTGACGCTGGTCGATATTTCGGAGATCCGGCGGCTGGAGCGGCAGCTGCTGCAGCAGGAGAAGATGGCCCTGCTCGGCAAGATGGCGGCGATGCTGGCGCATGAGATTCGCAATCCGATCCAGACAATGGCGCAGGGGTTGGAGATTATGGCGGCTCGTCCGGACAGTCGCGAGGCGATGCAGACGATCCTGCATGACGAAACCCGGCGGCTGAACCGACTGGTGACGATTATGCTCGACTATGCCCGGCCGCTGCATCCGTCGCCATCGCCGACCGATATGGCGGCGCTGATCCGGCAGGCCCTGACGCAGCTGGAGGTGGATTGCCGCGAACAGCTGCGCTGGCGCTGCGATGTCGATGAGTTGCTGATAGACAGCGATCATTTCCGACTCGTGCTCGATAATCTGCTCTGTAATGCGGTGGCCAACAGCAGCGACGGTTCGGGCCGCGATATCGAGATCGCGCTTTCGGCTGATGCACGCAACTGGCTGCTGCAGGTTTACAACGACGGCGCGCTGCCCGATGAGATCCGCGACCAGCTGTTTGAACCGTTTGTGACCGGTCGTTCCAGCGGCATTGGGCTGTGGTTGGCTATTGTGCGGCAGGTCTGCATGGCCAACGGCTGGCGCGAGGGGTCGATTGAACGGGTTGGCTCGGCTCGCCACCCA
>CAYSMR010000101.1:0-6923 GCA_964432195.1 uncultured Zetaproteobacteria bacterium
TTTATCTACTTCGCTTTGATTATCGAATTCATCAAATAATGTTAACAGGCCCTAGCGAAACAGATGCGCTGCCAGATTGCTCAGCTGCTCATAGAGCGGAAAGATCATGACGCCGCCCAGCGTCAGATCCAGCAGCGGCGAGGCTGCCAGCAGCGTGATCACCAGCCACAGCCGCTGCGTCGGAATGCAGCGGCGCAGCAGATCGCCACGCGAGCCGGCCAGCCACAGTTCACCGACCAGCAGACCGGATAGCGGCAACAGAT
The DNA here is from genome assembly GCA_964432195.1 of uncultured Zetaproteobacteria bacterium. Taxonomy (GTDB): domain Bacteria; phylum Pseudomonadota; class Zetaproteobacteria; order Mariprofundales; family Mariprofundaceae; genus Mariprofundus. Next base: position 264 of record CAYSMR010000101.1, read on the forward strand.
GCAGAGCGGCCATACAGAGATTGAAAAACATCAACACCTTGGCCCACCAGTGATGCAGCGGCGGCAAACCGGCCGGGGGCTGGTGAGTCAGACTCCAGCCATAGAGCAGAAATCCGAGCAGGCAGAGCAGCAGATGCGCAACCAAACGTATCGTCGCAGTTTTGACGCCCCCTGAAACAGGATTTGGCAGCGCAATGATCACGGCGCGGTGAAATGCCAGCGAGGCCAGCAGCGGCCACCAGGTCGCGCGCCATGCAATGGCGAAAAACGGATGCGGCACCGCTCTGCCACTCAGGCGCGACTCCAGCAACACAACCAGCGTCAGCGAAACCAGCACCGGCAGGCTGTAGAGCGTCAATTGCCGAATCACGATCGACAGCCATTCATCCATGCCGTTTACCCATCAGTCAGATCCCATTTCATAGCTGAAATGTGAGCATTGACGTGCGCTCAGGCAAGCACGTTCCCGCAATGGTTTTTATATCGCTTCCATACAGCTCATAACGCATCTGTTTTGAATTGTAAGCGATGGCAATAAATCGGCATCCCCTTAGCCTTGCCGCATGGTCAGCCGTCGCGCCCTGAATCGCATCCGCCTGTTTTATGCCGCCTATTTCGCTGCGATGGGCCTGATACTGCCGTTTTTCCCGGTCTACCTGGACGGGCGCGGTCTCGATGCCGGCCTGATCGGCGTCATGACCGGCCTACTGGCGCTGGCCAAGGTGATTGCACCACCCTGGATCGGCCATCATCTGGACCGCCAGCCCGAGGAACGGCTGCGCCGCTTTATTGTACTGGCCTCCGTCATGGCAGCCATTAGCGCGGCGGGTATCGGGCTGACGATGAATCTCTATCTGATGGCTGCAATGATTCTGCTCTTCGGCATCTGCTGGGCCGCAGTACTGCCGCTAACCGACGGACTGTCGGTCTCGGTATCGGAGCAGAACGGCGCCGACTACGGTCGACTGCGGGCCTGGGGTTCAATCGGGTTCGTGCTCGCCTCGCTGGCCGGCGGCATCTGGCTGGTCGGCCCGAACATGCCGCTGTTCCCGGCAGCCGTAGCACTGCTGATGCTTGCGCTTGCAATCGCGGCCGGAGGATTCCCGGTTCTGCCGCCGCCCGCCGACAGCGATGGCGGTCGACAACCGTTCTCGCGTCCGTTTTATCTGTTGCTGGCCATTGGCCTGATCATGCAGGCCTCCCACGGAGCCTACTACGGATTTTTCAGCCTCTATCTGGCCGATGCAGGTTTCTCCGGCTGGCAGATCGGCCTCTACTGGTGCATCGGCGTAATTGCCGAGATCATCCTGATGTGGCGCTGGTCGCGCCCGATTCAGCAGCGCCCTCCGGCCTTTGTCTTCAGCATCTGCCTGGCGCTGGCCGCCGTACGCTGGCTGGGCATCGGCTGGAGCACCGGCATCATCACGCTGTTATTCCTGCAACTGCTGCATGCAGCCAGCTTTGCGGCATTTCATGTCGCGGCGATTGCATGGGTGAAACGGTTCGCGCCGGAGCAGCGGCATGGCGCGGCGCAAGGCTTATATTCAGCCGCCGGATTCGGCCTCGGCAGCACGATCGGTATCATGGGCTGCGGCCTGATTGTCGACAGCCTCGGATTTGCGGCAGCCTTCTATCTCTGCGCCACAGTCGCCGCGATCGGCATTCCGCTGGCCATGCTGTTGCCCCGCCGCGCAGAACCATCACCGGGCCGCGCAAAGCAGCTTACTAAATGATCCCGGCGCGTTAGCGTAGGGCTTGCAGAGGAGCGTTGATGTTGGGTGCATTGCATTTACCGGGCAGATTGCCGTTACTGACAGAACTCGCACTGGTCGGGCTGCTGGCCTGGATCGTGTCCGGCTGGCTGCTGCCGGAGAGCGCAGTGGCGCCATCCGGACCCGACTCCGGGCACAGCGCAACAACCACTGCCGCGCTGCCCGAACTCTCCCGACTGCTGTCGGTACCGCTGTTCGGCAAGCCGGAGACCCGGCCGCAGCCGGCAAACAGGCAAAAACAGCCACCCACACCGGTCGCCGTCAGCCCGCTGAATCTCAAACTGCTGGGCACGGTAGTCGCCGATGAACATGCTGCCGCGATTATCGCAACAGCAGCCGGGCGCGAGCAGCGCGTCTTCTTTGTCGGCGACTCAATCCAGCTCGGCGTGATTCTCAAGCAGGTCGCAGCCGATGCGATCATCGTTGAACGCGCCGGCAAACTGGAGCGCATCTCACTGGAACACAGCGCCCGCCTCTCAGCCGCGCCACAACCGACGCTTAACCGCCCAGCAATCCGGCCGCGCAACGCCCCCCCTGCAGCCATTCGCAAACAGATGCAGCGCGCCCATTTGCGTCAGCAATTGCAGAACTTCCCGGCCCTGTTATCGCAAGCCCGGATTGTCCCGCATCTGGCCGGCGGCAAACCGGACGGATTTGTCATCTCCGAAATAGCGCCGGGCTCGCTCTACCAGCAGGCCGGACTGCAAAACGGCGATATCCTGCTGGCTGTCAATGGCCAGCCGATCACCAGCGCCAAACAGGCCATGCACATGTATCAGACGCTGCAACAGACCTCCGCCATCGATCTACAACTGATGCGGGCCGGTCGCCTGAAGCAGATACACTATGACATCCGATGAGCTCACGGCATTAAAATATGTGTTTAATAACAACTATTTGCATTATGATATAACAGTAGATTGTTAGATGTATTGTGAATATTTCGGGCTAAATGAGCCGCCATTCTCGATCGCGCCGAATCCGCGCTATCTCTATCTGACCAACCAGCATCAGGAGGCGCTGGCCCATCTGATCTACGGTCTGGAGAGCGCCGGCGGCGTTGTATTGTTAACCGGCGAGGTCGGCACCGGCAAAACGACCATCAGTCGCAAACTGCTCGAAGATCTGCCCGAGCAGTTCGATATCGCCTGGATCGTCAACCCCCGTCTCTCCGTCAAGGAACTGCTGGCGACAATCTGCGACGAATTCTCAATCGAGTCTCCGCACGCAGGCAACAGCATCAAGGCATTTACCGACCGCATCAATGACTACCTGCTGCGCGCGCACGCCGCCGGCCGCAATGTCGTGCTGATAATCGACGAGGCGCAAAACCTGTCGCCGCAGGTGCTGGAACAGCTGCGCCTGCTGACCAATCTGGAAACCAGCGAACGCAAGCTGCTGCAGATCATTCTGCTCGGACAGCCGGAATTGAACGCGATGCTGGCGCGCAATGATCTCAGACAGCTCTCCCAGCGTATTACGGCCCGCCATCATCTGCACGAGCTCAGCCGCAGGGAGACCGCCGGATACATCCGTCACCGCCTGAGCGTGGCCGGCTGCAGCAGGGCGGTCTTTTCGCCCGGAGCGATGCAACTGGTTCACCGGCTCAGCCACGGCACGCCACGACTGATCAACCTGCTCTGCGACCGCGCGATGCTCGGCGTTTACAGCGCCGACGGCAGCATGGTTTATGCCCGCCATATCCGACAGGCCGCAACGGAAGTGCTGGGCGACAGCGCTGCAACCACGCGGCGATGGCTACTGCCGATGGCGACCGCCCTGCTGATGCTGATCGTCGCGACAGGCTTTGCGACCGGCAACTGGCAGCAGTTGTCCCCATCATGGCTGACAGCGCCGGCATCCCCTCGCATCGCAAGCAACAAAACAACACAGCCCGGACAACAGAACACACAGCAGCGCGCGCAAACAGGCGAACAAACAGGTCCACAAGCAGACGCACAAACAGGCAAACAGACTGCAACCCAGACAGCAGCGGAAACGCAAACGCCTCCGGGCCGCGCCACGACCGATCGGCCGGCGCCCCTCCGTCCGTCCGGTCTGCGGCTGGCCGAAGCGATTATCGCCCCTTCTTCCGGGCGGCCGTCGCACGCAGTCGCAAGCACGCCGCCGGGCGAACGCGCAATCTGGAACAGCATCGGGCAGCTGGGCCGCAGATCGCTGGCCATGCAGACCCTCGCAGCCGCCTGGCATATTGATCTGGATCCGGATCCGACGGCAGCAGCCCCCTGCCGGCAACTGGCGAGCCGGAATCTGGCCTGCCTGACCCGGCATGCCGATATCCGGCAGTTGAAACAGCTGAACCGGCCGGCGATGTTCTCCATCGATGATGGCCGCGGCCGGTCGCGTTACGCCGTGATCCGCTCCCTCACCGATACCCACGCCGTGATCGCGCTGAGCGACAAACAGTGGGTGATTCCGCTATCATCACTGGGGCGTCGCTTGCAGCGGGAGCTGACGCTGATCTGGGTGCGGCCGCCCGGCTATCAACGCAAACTGCAGGTCGGCGATCGCGGTGAGGCTGTGGAGTGGCTGGCGCGGCAGCTGGATCGCATTCAAGGGACGATGATTCCGCCCAGAACATTTCACAGCATGGATGAGATTCTGGTACAGCGTCTGAAGGATTTTCAGCATGCGGCAGGACTAAATGCGGACGGCATCGCCGGCATACTGACGCTGATGCGTATCAATGAACGCGTCGATGGCGCGATTCCCCGACTGATCCAGCCGCAACAACGCTGATGTCCTATATCTTCGACGCACTGAAAAAGTCGCAGCAGCAGCGCGGCGAGCAGCGCCTGCCGGAGGCCGCTATACCGTCGCCGCATCCGCCAGCGGCGGCAGGCAGGCGTCGGATCGCAGGCCTGATGCTACTCGCAGCCAGCCTGCTGGCAGCAGGCTGGCTTATTGCCCGTTTGCAACCGGCGCCCAACACCCGGACAGAGCATCCGGTCACGCCTGTAACAACTGCACAGCAGCCCTTGAACACGCAACAGCAAAACAGCGCACCGCACGTGCCATCCGAGCCGATGACCGCAGCTGCGCCGCAACAGAAGCCGCAACGCAGTCGCATGCCGGCGTCGAAACCGGCAGCCCAAGCGACCGCACCGCGCCGCCATAGCACCTCACCACCTACGCCGATGCCCCTCACGACGGAGACTACGCCGGCGCAGCTCACCCCGACACAGTCCTATCCGATACAGCCCTCCACGATCTCATACGATGCACTGCCCGTGGCACTGCAACAGTCACTGCCGCCTATCCGAATTGAGGGGCATATCTATGATGCGTCACCGGCCGCGCGCATGGTCATCATCAATGGCGTCATACGCAGGGAGCATCAGATGCTCGGCCCGGAGCTGAAGCTCGAGGAGATCACCAGCGACGGCATCGTGCTCAGCTACCGTCATCGCCGTTTTCATATGGGCATTTTCAACCGTTAAGGAAACGCTGATTAAATCAGTGTTTCCTTGCAGGCCATGGACACCTATGCCGCCGACAGATAAGAGCGGGATACCTTAATCAGCATCTCCTTAAAATGATCCTGCGCAGGCAGCCTGCCCACTTCAGTCGCCGCAGCAATATGCCCGATACACGCGCGCAATACCGTCCTGCAGCGATACGCTGGCCTGCCAGCCAAGCGCATTGATGCGGGAGACATCCATCAGCTTGCGCGGCGTGCCATCCGGTTTGTCGGCATCCCAGATCACGTCGCCGTCAAAGCCGACGATGCGCTGCACCAGTTCAGCCAGATCCCGAATCGTGATATTCGAGCCGACGCCGATATTGAATAGCCGCGAACGGTCCGCCGCATCGATCTCCCGGTTCATCAGAAACAGACATGCCTCGGCCAGATCATCGACATAGAGAAATTCACGATAAGGCGCGCCGCTGCCCCACAGCATCACCTGCGGCGCACGCTCAGCAACGAAGCCTGTACCGCTGCGCTGCAGGCCGAGATGCGCGACAACATCATCAGGGATCCGGCCATGCAGCGCCTCATCCGTGGCAATCGCGGCAATCGCGTACCACTCATTGATCGGCTCCAGCTCGCCAGTGAGTAGACAGGACTCCGGCATCGGCTGCGGCACATATTTCGGATAGATGCACGATGAGCTGAGAAACAGCAAGCGCTTCCCCCCGTGACGCCAGGCTGCATCGATGACATTGGTCTGAATCTGCAGATTGTCGCGGATGAAGTCGGCCGGATAGTGATCATTGGCATAGATGCCGCCGACCCGGGCGGCCGTCAGAAAGACGTAATCCGGCCTCTCTGCTGCAAAAAACTGCTCCACCGCCGCCTGATTACGCAGATCCAGCTCGGCAGATAGGCAGGCCGGCAAGGTGCTGTTTCTGGAGCAATTCCTGCCACTGATCAGGCGACTGAAAGCGCAGGGACGCGAACTGATTGTCTGCGGCGATCTGAATATCGCCCACCGGAATGTCGATCTGAAAAACTGGCGCGGCAACCGGAAACACTCCGGTTTCCTGCCTGAAGAGCGGGCCTGGTTCGAGCGCTGGCTGGCCGCCGGATTTGTCGATATCTACCGCAACCTGTATCCGCATCGAGAACAGTACAGCTGGTGGTCAAATCGCGGCAAGGCGCGCGAGAATAATGTCGGTTGGCGCATCGATTATCATATCTGCACGCCAGCAACGGCCGAAGCCATACGCGAGATCAGCATCTATACCAACAACTGGTTTTCCGACCATGCGCCGATCACCGCGCTGTTCGACGCCATCCCGGAACTCGAAGCGGGCGCTGCCGGCTAAAGCGGCATCCCTTCTTTACCAGGCCATGTTAACATTAATTGAAATATGTATAATTGTTTCATGCAGTTAACACGTTCTCAATTTAATAAAATCGCTC
>CAYSMR010000102.1:0-6820 GCA_964432195.1 uncultured Zetaproteobacteria bacterium
ATTTCATTAAATTGAGAACGTGTTAACTACATGAAACAATTATACACATTTCAATTAATGTTAACAGACCCTAAATCACATCAACCGCCCCCGTTCCAGAGCTCAACGGGCTAACCATTCAGCCAGCGCTTTGTTATGTTCGCCGGCATGGATCAACAGAGTGAAATCAGCATCTGTCACGGGCCGGAGTGTCGGAAATCGGGCGGGCCCGAGCTGTTCGCGCAATTGCGGGCCCGTGGCATCACTGCGGCTACGGAACATTGTCAGGGGTTATGCGCCTATGCCCCGGTCGCCCATATCGGCAACCGCTGCATCGGCGATGCCACGCTCGGGCAGATTACCGAACAGAGCGAACGTGATCAGGTTGCAGCGGCCGGCGCTGGCGCAGCTGTCGACTGCAGGCGGAAGTAGCCAGCCGCCATCGCCCCCAGCGACAACGCGAATACCAGCACCTGCAATGCGCTGGGCTGTTCATCGTAGCCGACCAGCACATGCAACAGCTCGCCGAGCATGCTGCCGGACGAGAGCAGCGCCGAACTGTCCCAGAGCGGATCGATCAGCGGCGGCAGCGCGCCGATCATGACCAGATTGGCGGCCGCCTGCGATGCCATGCCAGCCGCCAGCAGCATTAGCAGCCATCCGGCGACGCTGAACAGCCGCTTGACCGGAATGCGGATCAGTCCGGCGTAGAGCAGCCCCCCGACCAGCACAGCCGTCACAGCGCCGGTCAGACCGCCGATCAGCATGCTCCAGCCGTCGGCATCCACATCCTGAGCTGCTCCGAACAGGAAAAATGCCGCTTCCGACCCCTCGCGCATCACCGCCGACAGCGCCACGAGAACCAGCGCCGTTGCCGGCAACTCGCCCTGGCGCGCTGCGCCGCCGACCTGCTGCATGCGCATGCTGATCTCGCGCCCGTGCCGGCTCATCCAGAACACGGTCCATGCAATCAGCGTTGCGGCCAGCAGTAGCACAACCACATTGAAAATGAACTCGCCGTCGCCGTGAAACGATGCCTCCATCTGCTCCATGAATAGCCCCAGCAGCACAGCGCCCAGCAGCCCGCCGGCTACGCCGAGTCCGATCCACCAGCGCGCGCCGGCCAGCTCGCGCGTTGCCGCCAGCAATACACCGACCACCAGCACCATCTCCAGCATCTCCCGAAATACAATCACCAGTGATGAAATCATGTGCCCTGCTCCTGCGCGCAGTTGCGACACAGTCCGAACATCACCAGCTGATGCCCGGTCAGCCGGAAACCGCGCTCGGCTGCGGCAGCTTCCTGCAGCGCTTCAATCGTTTCATGCGCAAACTCCTCGATGCGGCCGCAGGCCGTACAGACCATATGGTCATGATGCGCCTTGTCGGAGCGCTCATAGCGCTTCTTGTCGGCCAGCTGAATCGAAGCGATCAGCCTCATCGACTCCAGCGCATTCAGACCGCGATAGACTGTGGCGATGCCGATCGGCGAGCCGGCATCGGCCAGCGCGCGCGCTACCTCGTAGGCATCCCAGTGGCGGTTGGAGCCGTTGATCAGATCGAGTATCGCCTGACGTTGCGCAGTGAGCTTTTGCATGGATGTAATGATAATCATTATCATATATCAGTCAAGCGCGGCGTGCTGACCGGAATCAGCAGTTCACGCCATCTCTGATACCATCATTGAACTGGAATTGAAACAGGGAGAGACGCTCTCCCGAAGCAGTCAGCCCTTGACTGACGTGTCTGAGCGGAGCTGAGCGGCTTCCAGACGCTCTTCACGGTTGACCCGAACCTCGCGCGGCGCATCAATTCCGATACGCACCTGCCCCCCCTTCACGTTCAATACCTGAATCTGGATATTGTCACCAATAGCAATGGATTCGCCTTTCTTGCGCGTCAAAATTAACATGGTATCTCCTCTTTGATACCTTTAATAGACTACTCTATCGGAAAGCGCAAGACGGAGTTGAGCTGGCGCGCCCGCAACCGTTACAGATTTCAATCCGCGTCGGCGCCGGCATCAAGGCCAAAGGCGCTGTGCAGCGTACGCACGGCCAGCTCGACATATTTCTCCTCGATGACAACGGTAATCTTGATCTCGCTGGTCGTGATCATCTGGATATTGACCCCCTCGCGGGCCAGAAACTCGAACATATCCTTGGCCACGCCGGCATGGGAGCGCATGCCGACGCCGATCACCGACACCTTGGCCACGCTATCGTCGCCCTTCACATCGCGCGCATCCATCTGCGCGCAGAGTCCGCGCATGATCTCCATCGTCTGCGCATAATCGCCGCGCGGCACCGTGAAAGTGATATCGGTATATCCTTGCTCGGAGACATTCTGCACAATCACATCGACATTGATGCCGGCGGCAGCAACCGGGCCAAACACATTGGCCGCAATGCCGGGCTGGTCCGGAATCCCCATAATCGTGATTTTCGCCTCATCGCGGTTATAGGCCACGCCGGAAATCGTTGCTCTCTCCATTGTCTCATCCTCTCGTACAACCATAGTGCCCGCCACCGGCTCGAAGCTGGAACGCAAATGCAGCGGCATATCATAACGCATTGCCAGCTCGACAGAACGGGTCTGCAGCACCTTGGCGCCGAGCGATGCAAACTCGAGCATCTCCTCGTAACTGATCCGGTCCATCTTGCGTGCCCGCGGCACGATGCGCGGATCGGTCGTGTAGATACCGTCCACATCGGTATAGATATCGCAGACATCGGCCTCGACGGCGATCGCCAGCGCCACGGCCGACGTATCAGAGCCGCCGCGGCCAAGCGTGGTCACATTACCGCTGGCATCAACGCCCTGAAAGCCGGTCACGACCGGCACCTCACCGGCCTGCATATGGGTGATCAGGTGATCGCTCTCCACACTCTTGATGCGCGCCTTCACATGCCGGCTGTCGGTGACAAAGCCAGCCTGCCCGCCGCTATAAGAGTAGGCTGTGACGCCGCGCTGCTGCAGCTCGATCGCCAGCAGCGCGGCGCTGACCTGTTCACCGGTCGCAACCAGCGCATCGAGCTCGCGCGCAGCCGGCTGCGGGCACATCTCGTACGCCATCGCGGTCAGGCGATTGGTTTCACCGCTCATTGCCGATACAACGACCGCCACCTGATTACCGCGCGCCAGCTCCGCCTGCACGATATCGGCAGTCTTGCGAATCCGATCCAGCGTCCCGACCGACGTGCCGCCGAATTTCTGTACGATGCGCATCAGTTCTCCTCCTGCGGCGCGACAGTCGCAATGCCGACCTTGCTCATGCCAAGCTCGCGCAGCGTATCCAGCGCAAATACCACCCGTTTGTGATGCGTTTCGGCATCGGCGCGCAGTACGACGCGCATCGTCGGATCCCCCCTAGAAACATTCAGGATGCGCTTGCGCAGGTCGGCATCATCGACCGGCTCATCCTGCACATAGAAGACGCCGTCGGCATTGATACTGATCGTCATCTGCTTCATCTCCTTCTGCTCGGCCGTCGCATTGCTCGACGGCAGATCGAGCTTCAGACTCGACGAGACATTGAATGTCGTCGAGACCATGAAAAAGATCAGCATCAGGAACACGACATCGACCAGCGGCGTGATATCCACGATGTAGTCCATGCGTGTCTTGCGGCGCAGTCTCACGCACGCTCTCCCTTGAGCAGCTCAACAAAGCGCAGCGCATGCTGCTCGATCTCGATCACGAAACGGTCGACGCGGGACTCGTAGAAACGGTAGGCGACCATCGACGGAATCGCGACGACCAGACCGAACGCGGTCGTATTCAGCGCCTTGGAGATGCCGCCGGCCAGCACATCGGCCTTGCCGACGCCGACCAGTGAAATCTGCTGGAACACCTCGATCATGCCAATCACTGTGCCGAGCAGCCCGAGCAGCGGCGAAATCGCCGCGATCACGCCGAGCACGCCGATATAGCGGTCCAGATGCGCAACCTCCTGACGTCCGGACTCCTCCAGAATCTCCTTCATCACCGAGCGGCGCACGCCGCGATTAGCCAGCGCCAACCAGAGGATACGGCTCATCGCGGTGTTATGGGTCTGACAGGTCTGCATCGCCTGTTTGACATCGCCGTCGCGCACGGCCTTTTCGATCTGCTGCACCTCGGCCAGCGGAATCACGACCGAGCGGCGCAAACTCCAGGCGCGCTCGAATACAATGGTCAGCGAGAGCACGGATAGCCCGAGCAGGATATACATCACGCTGCCGCCCTGTTGGATAAACTCTAACATTCTGCCTCCACGCCCGACGATTTGTTCTTGATCGCCGGATCCGCCAAAGGCGGCAATTATGGGCAGCAGCGGCTAAAAGTCATCCTCCCGACGCGCGCCCGCGCAAACCGGTCCATGCCAGCGCCAGTTCGCGGCGCTCCGACACCGGCCCGCGCCGATGCGACGGTAGCGCGCCGCAACATCGGGATGCGGAAAATCGTAGCGATTGCCCGCCCCGCTCTGGGCAATCGCCAGCGCCGGATGCAACGCCCGCACGAACGCCTCGCCTCGCTGCTGGAGCTAGCACTGCCGTGATGCGGCATCAGCATCGCATCGACCGGCGCCGCCGTGATCGCCCCGTCGCCGACCGCCAGCAAGGCGCGTTCGGCGCGCTGTTCGATATCGCCCGGCCAGAGCAGGTGAACCCCGTTTTCCATATGCACGGCCAGCACCAGCGATGCATTATTATGATTGGCTGGCGCAAGCCCGCGCGGCGGCCACGCCACAGCAGCAGCCCGCCGGCAAGCATGCCGAGCACATAACACAGCTGAATCCAGAACGGCGGATAGATTGCCCGCAGATGCCCGGCCGGCAATTCAGAGATTGCCGCCAGCAGATCGATGCCGGCCGCGACCGCTGCGCCGGCCAGCTGCATCAGCAACAGCGCCGCAGCATCCAGTCCGCAGAGCGCGCACAGGGCCGCCAGCGTAGCCAGCAGCGACACCCACAACAGCGATCGCACTGCGGCAAGCACTCTGTGCAGCAGCCCCGCCCTGTCTTGCTCCGGGCGAGTCATCCCCGCCCTGTTGCCGGCCCAGAACAACAGCGCGGCCGTCGCCGCAAACGACAGCCACAGCGACAGCGAGGCAATCGCGGACGGATCAAACAGCAATATCAGCGCGAGCGCTGCCAGCAGCGTATTGAACGGCTCGGCACGCGCCGCCAGCACCCAGGCCAGCGCCGCGGCGACCAGCATCGCATAGGCTGCCGCGGCCGCAACGCCTCCAAGCAGTGCGAGATTGCGCACCGGCAAACGCACGATCCACGCTTCGCGCCGGGTCAGCGACGCCCGCCAGCGCACCAATAAGAAGCATCAGCGCCTCACTGCGCAGACGCAGCATCAGCAATATTAGCAGTAACAGCGGCAGCAGCAGAGCCTCGACTTCTACAGAGAGCAGATCCGTTCGCGTCAGCGCCATGCCGGCAGTCGCGAACAACAAAGGCATAAGCAGGGGCCAGCGCCGGATATCCCATCCGGCAGCGCGGCTGGCCCGGCTAGTCGGGATAGACCACCCGGCCGCGGATCATCTGATCGCAGCCCATCTCGCGCCGCTGCAGCGGCTCCAGTCGCAGCGCCTGATCGACGCGTTCAACGCCGCTGCCGCCCCACAGGGAGACAGCATCACGACCGCCGATCAGCAGCGGCGCCTGATAGAGCACCATCTCATTGCTGAAGCGGGCCTCCAGAAATGAGGTATGCAGCGCCCCGCCCCCTTCCAGCAGCAGCTGCAGACGCCCGTCCGCGGCCAGATGCCGCAGCACCGAAATCAGGCTGGCCGAATGCACCACATCCACGCCGGCATCGCGCCAGGCCTGCGTATGCTCATTGGCGCTGCGCACATAAAACCGGGTCGGCGCCTCATCCGACAGCAGCTTGCAATCGGCAAAAAACGGCGGCGTCTCGAAACAGAGTACGACCCTGAGCAGCGCATCGCCACGCACTTCGGCATCACGCACGGTCAGCGACGGATTATCGTGGCGCAGCGTGCCGGCGCCGACCAGAATCGCATCGCACTCGGCGCGCAGCTGATGCGCATGGCGGCGGCACGCTGCGCCACTGATCCACTGTGAATGGTGCGTACGCGTGGCCAGCTTGCCGTCCAGCGAGATCGCCGCCTTGGCGATCACATAGGGCAGGCCGCTCTCCAGATAGTGGAAAAACGGCGCATTGAGCGCATCGGCCTCCGCCCTCAACACACCGCCGATCACATTCAGACCTGCCGCCGTCAGAACCTTCGCGCCGCCGGCCATCGCCGGATTCGGATCGGAGGAGGCGTAAATCAGATGCTGAATACCGGCCCGGCGAATCGCATCGGTACAGGCCGGCGTGCGCCCGTGCGCCGCGCACGGCTCCAGGGTCACATAGAGCGTGCCGCCGCGGGCGCGCTCGCCGGCAGCCTCCAGCGCCATCACCTCGGCATGCGCCTCGCCCGGCCGCTCATGCCACCCCTCGCCGACAATCTCGCCGTGATTGACCACCACCGCGCCGACGCGCGGATTCGGATGGGTCGTGCCGATGCCGCGCCGCGCCAGCTCCAGCGCCCGCCGCATCATCGCCTCGGCATGTTTATTGATCTCCAAAACCATATCCCCCGGGATGGAAATGCATCCTGATGCAAGCATAGTATACAGCCCGGCCGATTGCCATATTGCCGGCACGAAACAGTCAGGTCGTCATGGTAAATTCAGGACCTGCCAATCAACACGATCATCTATATTAAAAACAAGTATGAGGATTGATAGGGCTATTCTGTTCGGTTGTTTTAAAGCGTAAACTTGAACTGTAGGAATTGCACGCGTTGTTTACAGAATTTCTGAGATGAGGAGTTTCTGTAG
>CAYSMR010000103.1:0-6744 GCA_964432195.1 uncultured Zetaproteobacteria bacterium
GTTATCTCCTACTTGGCTGGCCGGAGGGGCCGTTGCGTTCTCGATTGCGATGACGATGCTGGCCACACTGCTTTCGCCGCTATTGACACCGCTGCTGACCGGGATACTGGGCAACGCTTATATGGATATTCCGTTCTGGCCGATGATGCAAACCATCCTGCTAACCGTCGTTGTGCCGCTGCTGCTCGGCATAGCGCTACGCACGCGACTCGGAAGCCGACTAACACAGGCTGAACAGATTGCGCCGGGCATTGCCGCGCTGGCGATTATGATCATCTGCAGTTTCGCCGTCGCAGCCAACCAGGCCCGCATCGCCGAAACGCCAATGACTGTGATCGGACTGGTAATCCTGCTCAACGGACTGGGCTATCTACTGGGCTGGCTGGCCACATCGCTGCTCCGCTTTGAATCCAGCTACCGGATTACGCTGGCCATCAAGATCGGCATGCAGAACGCCGGTCTCGGGGTCGCACTAGCCCTCAGTCACTTCGAGCCTGAAACCGCGCTGCCCGGCGCATTGTTTGCCGTCTGGTGCATCATCACCGCTGCGGCGATGACGCGCTGGCTGCACGCTCGCTCTGCACCTGTCGCAGGCGTATAGCGAAACACGCCTCTTCGGTATTCAATTGCCAATGACGTGAACGATAATCTTGTTGGCCGGATAGGGGCTGGCACCCTTGCGGATACTCACCTTGCCGCGGGTGATTGACACCAGTGACTGGACCAGTCGCTCGGCGACAGCCTTGTAGCTGGCATCATAATAATAGATCGTGGTCGCACGCGAGAGCCCCATCGTGCTCGGCCGCGGCGGGAATTTCGGCTTGAAGCCGGCATTAGCAATGGCCGAGCCAATACTCTGCTGCAGCGACGGCGCAATCCGCTGCGTATAGATATCGAGATCAGCGCGCGCTATAAGCTGTGCTAACTCGGCCTTGCCGGCCGCTTTCGCTACTACCTGTTTGGGCTTTGATCTGGCAGGCGACTGTTTCGCAGCTGCGTGCCGCTTCGCTGACTTCAGCGCCGCCTTCGCGCTGACCAGCTGATGATCCATGCGCTTGATCTGCGCTTCCAGCTCGCTCAGGCGCACCTGAGCATCGTTCAGCGCCTCTTTCAGGCGGCTGTTTTCATCCTTGAAACGCTGCTGATTTTTGACCGCCAGTTCGGCGTCCACGAGCTGCTTGATCGTCTTCACCTTGATATCTGTAATATCATTCTTGGCCAGCTGCAGCTGATCGCGCGTATCGCGCAGACTACTCTCGAGATTGGCCAGATTATTCTGGCGGTAGTTGACCACGCCGGATGTCACCGACAGCACCAGCGCCGTTACCGCGATCACAATCGGAAACAGATTCCCTCTGCCGCTGTTCTCATTCATCGTTGGATCCGACATAGCCCACTCTCCCTGCGCCGCTCTGAAACGGCCTTGCTGATATTAAAAAAATAGCCCGGAAAGCCGGGCTATTTCATGAAACAGATCACACGTTAATTGCTGACCAGATGAATCTCCGCACGGCGATTACGCTGACGTCCTTCATTGGTGCTGTTGTCAGCAACAAAGTTCGTTGCACCGAATCCCTCGGCCCGGACAATATCCTCAGGAATGCCAGCCGCAGTCAAGGCATCAGCCACAGTCTGGGCGCGCGCCTGACTCAGCGCCTCATTGGTCTTGTACGGGTGGCGCGGCTTATGCCTATGGCCCGGATAACCGCCAATCGGCTCATCATCGGTGTAGCCGCGCACTTCGATCTGCTGGGAGCGCGGCTTGGAGAGGAACTTGGCGGCAAGGCGCTGCAGCGCCTTGCGCGACTGGCGGGTCAACTCCCAGTAACCGGAACGGAATGACACCGTCACCCACAGGCGATCTTTCGCTATCGCCTGTTCAGCCTGCTGGCGAGCCGTCTGCTCGGCCTCCATCTGTGCCAGCTGCTGCGCCTTGCGATCGGCGATTTCCTGTTTAATCTGCTTCAGTGAACTGCGCAGGTCGGCAATTTCCGACCCCAGCTGCTCATTCTCCTGAGCCAGCTGACTCTTGTTCGACACTGCAGATACATCCGGCTCGGCCGGCCCGAAAATAGCATCCACGGTGCTGCAGGACGATGCCATCAGCATCAATGCAAGCAAGACAAACCTTAACTTGTACATAGAGTGCTCCCTCTGTATGAAACCCTGATGCCGGGATCGTAACCTATAACACCGACTCCAGCAAGTTATTTCTTCAATATCTGTGGGGTTTTGCCTCGATTTGGTAACAAATCATGTGAAGTCCCCGGCGCTTCATGTTAATATGCCTGCCCATTCTAGGTCAATGGGCGGCTTGATTCCGCGCCAGCACTTGCCAGGCTTGCCACTGATCCGCTACAACTGCGCAGTGAACACGTCGGCCGACTGGCCAGCCATGGAGGCATAAGAACCGCTACAGACATGATACTTACGCAATGGAGGTGGCCTATTATGCCCACAAAACTGTTTGTTATCCTGATCGCGCTGCTCAGCGGGGTGATGCCGGCACAGGCGGAAACCCGCTACATTGTCGATCAGGCCAAACTGCCGATGCGCACCGGTCAAAGCACCAGCCACGCCATTGTCCGCATGCTGCCCAGCGGTACACCTGTCGAGGTACTGGAACAGTCGCCGGCTGGCTATACAAAGATCCGCGCGCCGGGCGGCAAGGAGGGCTGGATTCTCAGCCGCTATCTGATGAAGGAGCCGGCCGCTCGCAGTCGGCTGGCCTGGGCCGAGAAGGAGCTGAGCAAACTCAAACAATTCAAGGCCCAGAAAGCATCGCTGGAGCAGGATGTCGCAACGCTGAAGGCTGAGAATAGAAAACTACAGACCGAGCTGGCTCATATTCGCAAGACCGCCGCCAATGCTGTCGCCGTCGCCGAGGAGAACCGCAGCCTGAAAGCCAAGGCGGAACAGGCCGAACAGGCATTCGATGCACTGCGCCAGGAGACCCGCGACATCCGCAATGGAGCGCAGCAGCGCTGGTTCATGCTCGGTGGCGGCGCCATCCTGCTAGGCATCCTGCTCGGACTGATTCTGCCGCGCCTGAAATTCCGCCGCAAAGACCGCTGGGGGCGCTACTGATTCAGCCAGCCGCAGCCCGCACCGCGATGACCCGCTATAGCCTGAGCCCCGCTTTGGGTTAGCATTCGCCATATGGCTATTATCAATCGTCGCGCACGGCATGAATATCATATCATCGAGACCTTCGAGGCCGGCATCATCCTGACCGGCCCGGAGGTCAAGTCGATTCGGCTTGGACAGGCCAATCTGGCCGAGGCGCACTGCATCGTACGCAACAACCGGGTATTGCTGATCGGCTGCCATATCAACCCATACAAGCCGGCCGCGATGAATAATCCGCCCGATCCGACCCGCTCGCGCGAGCTGCTGCTGAACAAGCGTGAAATCGAACGACTGATGGGCAAGCTCAAGGAGCAGGGGTTGGCGCTGGTGCCGCTGAAGCTCTACTTCAATGCCCGCAACTACGCCAAGCTGGAGATCGGACTGGCGCGCGGCAAGAAGCTGCATGACAAGCGCCGCGATATGAAAGAGCGCGATATCAAGCGCGATCTGCAACGCCGCTACAAGGTGTAAAGCCCCCCCGCGCCGATGTTCCATATCCTGCTCGGCATGAGCTCGATTATCCTGGCCGGCATCGTCTGGGCGCTGCTGCTCGGGCGCAAAACCGCCGAAAGCATCCGCTCGCATCTGGCGCAGGCGGTCTACCATATCTTCCTGCCGGCGCTGGTGCTGCATGTGCTCTGGCAGGCACCGGTCGATCTGAACACGGTGCGCATACCGCTGGTTGCGGCGCTCTGCGTACTGCTGTCGCTGCTGACCGCCTTCCTGCTCTACGGCAACGGCAAACTGGTTAGCGCCTTCGTGCCTGGCAACAGCAACAAAATGGTCGGCGCGCTGCTGCTCGCCTCCGCTTTCGGCAACTTCTCCTATCTCGGCCTGCCGGTACTGAGCCAGGCCTTCGGCGACTGGGCCAGAATCGTCGCCGTTCAGTTCGACCTGCTGGCCAGCACGCCGATTCTGTTCACGCTCGGCATCGTACTGGCCAGCCACTACGGCCGCGCCGACCAGGGCGGCCAGCTGCTGTTGAGTCTGATTCGGGTGCCGGCCCTCTGGGCCGCCGCCGGCCTGCTGCTCAGCGCAGTCGCAACGCCGATGCCGGCCTGGATCGACACTACGCTGACCACGCTGGAGGCGGCTGTCGTGCCGCTGATGCTGCTCTCGGTCGGCATGGCACTGCGCTGGCAGTCGGGCTGGGCAGCGCGCATTCCGCTATTGCTGCCGGTACTGCTGATCCAGCTGCTGCTGATGCCGCTGATTGCCTGGGCGGCGGCGATCGGCGTCGGCATGCCGGCCGACTATCTCGCCCCAGCCGTCATCGAGGCCGCGATGCCGACCATGGTGCTCGGGCTGGTAATCTGCGACCGCTTCAAGCTCGATGTCGCGCTCTATGCCGAAGCAGTCACGCTGACGACGATCCTGTCACTGCTGACGCTGCCGCTCTGGCTGGCCGGCCTGTCGTAATAGCGCCCAATACCACCCCACTCTCCGCGTCAAACCATTCCGCGCCTCATTGGCAGCCCGGACGCGGCTCAGATAAACGGCAGCGCCAGCACGCTGTAGCGCGCCAGCTTGCCGATGCCGACCAGCAGCAGAAACGGTACCAGACCGCAACGCAACAGGCCGGCAACCAGACAGAGCGGATCGCCGACCACCGGCAGCCACGCCAGCAGCAGCGCCGGCTTGCCGAAGCGCGCAAACCAGCGCTCGGCCTGCGCTGTGCGCGCCTCGGACATGCGCAGCCAGCGCCGGTGCAGCGCCTCGTTGCCGAGGCGGCCCATCGCATAGGTAATCAGACTGCCGAGCAGATTGCCCAGCGTTGCCACCAGCACCAGCGTGATCGCATCGCCGCCGGCCTTCAGCCGGTAGAGCAGCAGCGCTTCGGAGCCGCCCGGAAACAGCGTCGATGAGATCAGCGCCGAGAAAAATAGAGCCCAGTCCATGCGCGCAAGCTAGTCATGCGCTACGCTTCCTGCATGATTTATTGTTTCGACTCGCCGTCGGGGCCGGTCTCATACCTCTGGGACGGGCAGCGCTGCCGCCGCGTATGGCTGCAGGCTCATCCCGAGGCCACTCCGTCGCAGCGTGATCCGGTGGCGCGCTGGCTCGCGCAGTGGTTTACAGGCCGGCAGCTGCCGTTGCCGCCACTGATCGCGCCGGCGACGCCGTTTCAGGCCCGCATGCGCCCGGCCCTGCTGGCGATCCCGGCCGGTGAAACCCGCACCTACGGCGCACTGGCCCGCACGCTGAACACATCGCCGCGTGCACTCGGGCAGGCGCTCGGCACCAATCCGCTGCCGATCCTGATTCCGTGCCACCGCGTCGTCGCCGCCAACGGCCCCGGCGGCTTTGCCTGCGGAGCAGCGTGGAAACAGCGATTGCTGGATCTGGAGCGCGCGACATGGCCGCGGCGCGCTTGAGTCCGCCCGTCCGCGCGGGCATGATCCGCTGATGAAAGTCGTATCGTGGAATGTCAATTCACTGAACGTGCGCCTGCCGCAACTGCTCGATTTCCTGGCCCAGGAGCAGCCCGATCTGGTCGCCCTGCAGGAGACCAAGACCATCGATGAGCGCTTCCCGTTCGAGGCCATCCATAGCGCCGGCTATCGGGCTTCATTCGCCGGCCAGAAGAGCTATAACGGCGTCTGCCTGCTCAGCCGCGCGCCGGCCGACGATATCACCACCGACATGCCCGGCTTCGACGATCCGCAGCGGCGGCTGCTGGCCGCAAGCGTTGCCGGCACACGCATCGTCAATATCTATATCCCCAACGGTCAGGCCGTCGACTCGGACAAATACGCCTATAAATTCCGCTGGCTGCATGCATTTCGCGACTGGCTCGCCGATGAGATCAAGCGCCACCCAAAGCTGATCGTGCTCGGTGATTTCAACATCGCCCCGGCCGATATCGATGTCCATGACCCGGCCCGATGGCGCGACAGGATCATGTGCTCCGGGCCCGAGCGCGCATGGTTCGATTCTCTGCTGGCGCTCGGCCTGAACGACTGCATCCGCTCCCTGCATCCTGATGCGCCGATGCACAGCTGGTGGGACTATCGCATGAACGCATTCCGGCGTGGCTGGGGCATCCGCATCGATCACATTCTGGCCACGCCGGCGCTGACGCCGCTGGCCGCCGGCATCGCAACCGACTACCGCGCCTTGGAACGGCCGAGCGACCATGCGCCGGCATGGGTGGCATTTGCCGCGCAGAATACGGACGCATGAAACAGATCCAGCAGATGCTGACGATCGCCTGCCGGCAGCACGGCTTCACCGATATTACGCCCGACGTGCGCCGGCAGGTGCGCGATAGCGGCATCGCGACCGCCCTGCTCTGCCTGTTCATCCGGGATGTCGGCTGCTCGCTGAGCATTCAGGAACGCAGCAATCCGGAGACGCTTCAGGATATGGAGATTCTCGTCGCCCACTCCGCTCCCGATGAGCATCAGACGCGCCGGCCTGACAGCCGCGAGATCACCGATGCCCATGACCATACGCGCATGGCACTGACCAATGTATCGCTGAGCATCCCGGTGCAGAACGGCCGGCCGGTGCTGGGCACATGGCAGGCTGTCTGCCTGTATGAGCACCACTCCCATGCCCGACAGCGGCGCGTCTTTTTTCATCTGATCGGCGACTAGGGCCCGCTGCTGCGCC
>CAYSMR010000104.1:0-6718 GCA_964432195.1 uncultured Zetaproteobacteria bacterium
CCACATACTTCACAACGCTTAGCCATGACTATACCTCCGTAAAACGCGGCGCACTGTAGGTGAATGGCCGGCGGCATTCAAGTAAAAAGATTGGCGAGAACAGTGAATATCGCAGGTTTCGCCTACCGGGCGCGAACAGGGCGCGGACGATGGGGTGGATGCGCATCACAGTGCTTCAACGCTGTAGTAGACTGCCAGGGCATGGCTGCTACCCGGCGCAATCGTGATGCGATCATCGGCTGCATTGGCACTCTCGACGCAGAGCATGCGTAGATAGCCGTTTTCACCCATATCGCCGATCGCCTCGGCGCGCCGCTGCCACGGATTCCAGACGACCGTCGAGGCGCTGCCGCGCTTGGTGATGCGGATCACGCGCCCGGCTGCTGGATCGCGAATCAGGCTGTCGGCGGTCGTATCGAGATAGATGCGGTCAACCTCGCTGGCAAAGCGGATCGCGCCCTGCTGGCGCCGCTCTGCGAAGCCGGCCAGCTTGTCGAGATAGCGGCCGCCGTCGAGCCCGTCCACAGCGATGCTGCGGATATCATCGACGGCGAAATAGCTGTGCAGCGCCTGCGTGATCGTGAACGGCTCTGCGCCGCGGTTATATGTGATCAGCGTCAAATGCAGCTGCGCGCCGGCCGTGATCTGCAGCTCGCAGCGCGAGGCATGCGGCCAGAACGGGTGATCGGCCGTCGTATCGAGCCGCAGCGTGATGTTGCAATCGCCATCGGCGAGCAGTTCGGCAGCGCAGAGCTGCCAGCAGGCGGTGCGGGCAAAGCCGTGGGCCGGGTAGTCGGCCCGCTCGGGATGCGCGCCGAACCACGGCCAGCAGACCGGAATGCCGCCGCGGATGGAGCGGCCGGCAGCCAGCGTCGCATCCCCGGAGAGCCAGATGGCTGGTTTGCTGCCTGCCGGTTGCCAGTCGAGCAGATGCGCGCCGTGGATTGCGATGGCAGCGCGGCAGTGCGGCGTATCGATTTCGGCGACCGGAAAGCCGTCGCCGCGATCGCGGAACTGCAGTGCGCCGGCAATGGCGAAGTCGTTGTTCAGATCAGCGCTGTTCTGTTTCATGATGATTCGGCTCCTTGGGGACGTGCTGATTACAGGCAGGATGCCCTGTAATCAGCATCTCCTTAGGAAAATGCGAGTGAATTCGACGCTTCAGCATAGGCTTTCAGAATCGGCGCGGCTTTGCAATCGGCGGCGGCGACGGTCAATATCAGCCGATGAGTTCGAGCCTGTATGAACTGTTCGCGCAGCCGCTAAGCACGCTGCCCGGCATCGGTGAAAAGCTGGAGCGGCGGCTGGCGGCGCGCGGCGTGGCCTGTATCGGCGATCTGTTGCTGCACCTGCCCAAGGACTATTTCGACGATCGCCGGATCACGCCGATTGCGAGCCTGCGCGAGGGCGAGCAGGCGCGTATCCGCGGCCGCATTATCTCCAGACAGGCGCGCGGTTTCGGCCGCAAGCGGCAGGTCACGCTGACGCTGGCTGACGATTCCGGCCGGATCACGCTCGGCTTTTTTCACTCCGGTTATATGATGAGCGATGCGCGCCTGAGCGACGGGCGTGAGATCGCCGTGCGCGGCGTGCCGGAGCGCTGGCGCGGACAGTGGCAGATGAGCCATCCCGACTGGTGCGTGGCCGAGGCATTCGTGCCGGCTGTGCAGCCGCAGTACGGCGCGCTGGCAGGGCTGGGGGGGCGCCGTATTCATGCGCTGATCCGGCATGCACTGGCGCTGTTGCCGGCTGCAGATCCTAGCCCGCTCGATGCGGCGCTGGCGCCCGGATTGCCGCCACTGGCGCAGGCCCTGCAACAGCTACATGCGCCGCAGCGGCCGGATCCGTCGCGGCATGCGCAGGCGCTGAAGCGGTTGCAGAGCGAGGAGCTGATTGTCTACCTGCATCTGATGCGCGAGCAGCGCAATCGGGCCGATCGTCCGGGCATCGCTCTCTGCTCTGACCTGCTCAGCGGAGAGCTGCAGGCCGTGCTGCCGTTTCCGCTGACGCCGGCGCAGCAGCAGGCGTGGGCCGAAATCCGTGTGGATCTGGCGTCGGGCCGGCGCATGCACCGGCTGCTGCAGGGCGATGTCGGGGCCGGCAAGACCTGGGTCGCGGCGCTGGCGATGGCGCAGGCGGTCGGCAGCGGTTATCAGGCCGCGCTGCTCGCGCCGACCGAGGTGCTGGCGCATCAGCATGCGCAGTCGCTGCACGAGCTGTTCGAGCCGCTCGGACTGGAGGTCGCGCTGCTGACCGGCAGCACCGGCGCGAAGGCACGGCGCGCGATGATGGCCGATCTGCGCGGCGGGGCGCTGCGGCTGATTGTCGGTACCCATGCGCTGCTCAGCGATGATGTTGTATTCGATGCACTGGCGCTGGCGCTGGTCGATGAGCAGCACCGCTTCGGCGTGCGTCAGCGCTGGGCTCTGGCCGAGCAGCGCGGCGAGAGCGAGGCGGCCGTACATCTGCTCGCAATGACCGCGACGCCGATTCCGCGCTCGCTGGCGCTGGCGCTCTACGGCGATATGGATCTGTCGATCATGCGCGGCATGCCGCCGGGGCGTAAACCCGTCGAAACGCGCGTGCTGGCGGCCGACCGCCTGCAGCCGCTGGCCGACGGCATGCGCCGGATTATGGCTACAGGCGGCCGAATCTACTGGATCGTGCCGCGCATCGACGAGGATCAGGATGGCGTGTCGGTCGATCAGCGCGCCGAGCTGCTGAAGCGCCATTTTCCGGATGCCGGTGTGACCGGCCTGCACGGGCGCATGAAGGCGAAGGATAAGCAGGCGGCGCTGACCGCATTCGCATCGGGCGAGTGCCGGATTCTGGTCTCGACGACCGTCGTCGAGGTCGGCGTCAATGTGCCGGAGGCGCGATTGATTGTGATCGAGCAGGCTGAGGCCTATGGTCTGGCCCAGCTGCATCAGCTGCGCGGCCGGGTCGGACGCTCGGATGCGCAGAGCTACTGCGTGCTGGTCGCCGGCGAGCAGGCCTCGGCTACGGCGCGGTCGCGCCTGCAGCTGATGGTGGATACGCACGACGGGCTGGAGCTGGCCGAGGCCGATCTAGCCCTGCGCGGCGGCGGCGATGCGATCGGCACGCGCCAGCATGGCGATGCCGGCTTCCGCCTGCTGGATATGGCCGAGGATGCGGCGATGATTCGTTACTGGTTCGAGCATCTGCCCGAGGTTGAGCCCGATGATGCGATGCAGCGCTTCTGGCGGCCGCTGGCCGATGCGGCGGACTGAGTGAGGAGGATCAAGCCGATGGAGAACGGGAACTGTCCGGTTGTGGTCACGGTGCGGCCGGAGTATGCGCCGGAGCACTCCGATCCGGAGCAGGATCGGCATGTGTTCATCTACTACATCAATATCCGCAATTGCGGCGAGCAGCCCATGCAGCTGATCTCCCGCCACTGGATCATCACCGATGCGAACGGCAAGGTTGAGGAGGTGCGCGGCGAGGGCGTGGTCGGCGAGCAGCCGGTCATCGCTCCGGGCGATGAATACTATTACAACAGCTTCTGCGTGCTGGAGACCCGCGTCGGTTGCATGCAAGGCAGCTATCTGATGCTGGCCGAGGATGGCCGCTGCTTCGATGCGCCGATTCCGGTCTTCACGCTGGCGGCGCCGGGCGCGCTGAACTGAACGCGCCGCCGCTGCTCTACAGTTTCCGCCGCTGTCCGTATGCGATACGGGCGCGCATGGCGCTCTGCGCGATCGGCTACGAGATCCGCGAGGTGCTGCTGAAACGGAAACCGCAGGCGCTGCTCGATATTTCGCCACAGGCGACGGTGCCGGCGCTGCAGCTGCCGGACGGGCGGGTGATCAACGAGAGTCTCGATATCATGCTGTGGGCGCTGGGCGAGCATGATCCGGAGCAGTGGCTGACGCCGCCGCGCGGCGGTATGGACGCGGATATGGATGCGATGGCGGCGTTGATCGAACGCTTCGATACCGATTTCAAATATCATCTGGATCGCTACAAATATCCGCAGCGATATGACGATGGCGGAGCGGATCACTATCGCCGCGGCTGCGCCATGCTGGCCGATGTGGCGCTGTTTCCGTTCGTGCGCCAGTTCGCGGCGGTGGATCGGCAGGGCTTCGACGCGCTGCCGTTGCCGCATCTGCAGGCATGGCTGGAGGGGTGGCTGAGCGATGCCCGTTTTCAGAGCGTGATAGCGAAGCATGCGCCGTGGCAGCCGGGCGATGCGCCGCTGCTGGTGGTCGGCGGGGATGCTATCGGGGGCGCTGAACGCGCTGGCCTGTGATCATGCGCACAGACCTTCGAACGCGATGCTTCAGCCTGCCTGTGAGCGCCGGTGCGTGAGTTTCGATGGCGCGACTCAACAGGAGGTCGGCGATGCAGGATAGCCAGCATGAGAGCGAACAGCAGGGTACAGGCAAGACGGCGCGGCCGCAGATCTATGCGTTTCCGCGACCACTATTCAGCCATAAACAGGGGTAGTAACTGACGCGGCCCGTGCTGCCTGCGTTAGCGCCGTGAACGGCGGGGTTGCCGCTTGCGGCCGGCCGGGCGGCCGCGATGCGGCGCGGGCCTGCGTTTCAGGCCGCCATCGTTGCCGCGACGCCCCGGCGGCGGTACCAGACATTCCGGCTGGTTGCCGATCAGCTCCGCATGCCCCATCTGTTTGAGCGCGCTGCGGATCAGCGGCCAGTTGGCCGGATCGTGATAGCGTAGCAGCGCCTTGTGCAGCTCCCGCTGCTTCTTGCGCTTCGGCGTGAAGACGCTCTCGCTGTTGCGGCTGATTTTTCTGAGCGGATTCTTACCCGAATAGTACATCGCCGATGCGGTCGCCATCGGTGAGGGCAGGAACGCCTGCACCTGATCGGGCCTGAAGCGGTTGGCCTTCAGCCACAGGGCGAGGTGGAGCATATCCTCATCGCTGGTGCCGGGATGGGCGGCGATGAAGTAGGGGATCAGATACTGTTTCTTGCCTGCTGCCCGGGAAGCGGCCTCGAACATCGTGCGAAAGCGCTCGAAGCTGCTGATGCCCGGCTTCATCATCTTCGATAGCGGGCCTCTCTCGGTATGCTCCGGGGCGATTTTCAGATAGCCGCCGACATGGTGGGTGGCCAGCTCGCGGATATATTCGGGCGATTCGACGGCCAGATCGTAGCGCAGCCCCGAGGCGATAAAGATCCGTTTGATACCGCGCAGGCTGCGGGCTCGGCGATAGAGGCGGATCAGCGGCGCATGGTCGGTATTCAGGTTTTTGCAGATGCCGGGGAATACGCAGGAGGGCTTGCGGCAGGCCGCCTCGATCTCGGGTGATTTGCAAGCCAGCCGGTACATATTGGCGGTCGGCCCGCCGAGATCGGAGATCACCCCGGCGAAGCCCGGCGTCTTGTCGCGGATCTGTTCGATCTCGCGGATAATCGAATCCTCGGAACGGCTCTGGATGATGCGTCCCTCATGCTCGGTGATCGAGCAGAAGGTGCAGCCGCCGAAGCAGCCGCGCATGATATTGACGCTGTGCTTGATCATCTCGTAGGCCGGAATACGCGCATTGCCGTAGGAGGCATGCGGCACGCGCGAGTAGGGGAGATCGAAGACGGCATCCATTTCGGCGGTGGAGAGCGGTATCGCCGGCGGATTGAGCCAGACATCGCGATTGCCGTGGCGCTGCACCAGCGCGCGCGCATTGCCCGGATTGGTCTCTAGGTGCAGCAGCCGCGACGCGTGGGCGTAGAGCACAGGATCATTTTTGACTGCCTCGAACGACGGCAGCCGGATCACGGTCCTGTCGCGATCGAGCTTCAGATGGCTGACGGGTATCGCGACATTCGCGGCCGGACGCTCCGGCGCGCAGCTGGCGGTATCTCGCATCGCATAGGGATCGGGGTGTTCGATCAGCTGTCCGGGCGTGTCGATCTCGGTCGAGTCGATTTCACTGAAGCCGGCCGGCACGCTGTTGCGCATGACGGCCGTACCGCGGATATCGGTCATCGCTTTGATCGATTCGCCGCCCGCCAGCCGGCGGGCAATCTCGATAATCTGGCGCTCGCCATTACCGAATACGAGCAGATCCGCCTTGGAGTCCGGCAGGACCGAACGGCGCACCGTGTCCGACCAGTAATCGTAGTGAGCGATGCGGCGCAGGCTTGCCTCGATGCTGCCGATAATCACCGGCACGCCCTTAAACGCCTCGCGGGCGCGCTGCGCATAAACGGTGACAGCCCGGTCGGGCCGCTTGCCGGCCGCGCTGCCAGGCGTATAAGCGTCGTCGGATCGGATGCGGCGCTCAGAGGTATAGTGATTGACCATCGAATCCATATTGCCGGCGGTGACGCCGAAAAAGAGACTCGGCCGGCCGAGGGCGCGGAAATCGTCGGCCGAGCGCCAGTCCGGCTGGCTGATAATGCCGACGCGGAACCCCTGCGCTTCCAGCACACGCCCGATCACGCCCATGCCGAAGCTCGGGTGATCGATATAGGCATCGCCGGTGATGATGATAATGTCGCAGCTCTTCCAGCCGAGCCGGGTCATCTCCTCCCGGCTCATCGGCAACTGCGGGGCAGGCGAGAGCTCCGGTCGATGCTTCGGCCAGTCGAATATATCGGTTGCATGCGGCATCGCGGGTCTGTTCATGCGGCCGATGCTAGCACGAATGCGCATGCATATCCGGCCTTGGGCTGAGGGTGTAAGAAGTTTTGTGTAAACGGTATAGGTTTATTGCCTCGGCATCCTG